>CALMWA010000142.1 GCA_937873125.1 uncultured Actinomycetes bacterium
CTGGTCTTCTCGGGTGCGGCGCAGTTCGTGGTGATCGGGATGTGGACGGCATCGCCACCGGCCGGGGCCATCGCGCTCGCCACGCTCGTCGTGGGGCTGCGCCACCTGCTCATGGGCGCGGCCCTCACGCCCATGTTTTCGCGGTTGCCGCGCCTGAAGGCTTATGCTTCGGTCTTCTTCATGGCCGACGAGAACTGGGCTCTGACGATGGGCGAGTTCGGTAAGAGCCGGCGCGACGGGGCGTTCCTGCTCGGCGGTGGCTTGCTCATGGCCCTCTCATGGACGGTCTCGACGTTTATCGGGGGGACTCTGGGCGGCGCGCTCGAAAACCCTGCGCGGTGGGGGTTGGACTTCGCGTTCACGGCGGTGTTCCTCGCCTTGATCGCCGGTATGTGGAAGGGGCGTTCGGACCTACTCCCGTGGACCGTCGCCGCGCTCGTCGCAGTCGCCGCCCATCGCTGGCTGCCGGGACAGTGGTACATCTTGCTCGGCGGGTTGGCCGGGAGCCTCGCGGGGGTGGCTCGCCGTGGCGCCTGACCCCATGGCCACACTCACCATTGTGCTCATGGCGCTCGCTACTTACGCCACCCGCGCCGGTGGGCTCTGGCTGGCGAGCCGCCTCAAGATGTCCGAGCGCGTCGAGGCGTGGTTGAATCACATCCCCGGCGCTATCCTCGTCTCCATCGTCGCCCCGACCGTCCTGGCCGGTGGTATCGCCGATGCGCTCGCCGCCGTCACCGTCCTGATCGTCGCCGTCCGCACCGGAAGCCTTCCCGTTGCAATGGTTACAGGCGTCGGCGCGGTAGTTCTGTTGCGGGTGCTGTTATAGAGGCTACGGCCCAATACGCCGAAGTCCGATTCCCGCCAGTAAATCCCTCGTGGGGGTGCGACAATCCCTACATGATCGAAGACTTCGAGAGCAGGTATCGTGCCGTTCGGAGCCGGGATGCGCGCTTCGACGGCTGGTTCTTCACTGCGGTAACGTCCACCGGGATCTACTGCCGCCCGAGCTGCCCGGCCGTCACCCCGAAGCGCGCTAACGTCCGCTTCTACCGGAGTGCGGCGGCGGCCCAGTCGGGAGGTTTCCGGGCATGCAAGCGCTGCCGCCCGGACGCAGTACCCGGCTCCCCGGAGTGGAACGAGCGAGCGGACCTCGCCGGACGGGCCATGCGGCTCATCGCCGACGGGGTGGTGGACCGCGAAGGCGTCGCCGGGCTCGCGCGAAGGCTCGGTTACACGGAGCGGCACCTGAACCGCCTGCTCACGGCCGAAGTCGGGGCCGGGCCGATCTCGCTGGCGCGGGCGCGCCGGGCGCATACGGCTCGGCTATTGATCGAGACGACCGAACTCCAGATCTCTCAGGTCGCCTTCGCCGCCGGTTTCTCCAGCATCCGCCAGTTCAACGACACCGTCCGGGAAGTCTTCGCCGCGACCCCGTCGGAGTTGCGCCGTTCCCGTGCATACAAAGGCTCGGGAACGTCCGGTAGCATCTCGCTTCGGCTGCCATATCGAGCGCCGTGCGACGTGGATGGTCTTCTGCGCTTCCTCGGGGAGCGAGCCGTGCCGGGCGTGGAGAGCTTCGCCGATGGAACCTACCGGAGAACGCTCCGGCTCCCGCACGGCGCCGGTACGGTTGATCTCTCAAGCGGGGAGGATCACGTACTGTGCGTGCTGCGGCTCGCGGACCTGCGCGACCTGGGGGCTGCGGTGCAGCGCTGCCGCCGCTTTCTAGACCTGGACGCCGACCCGGTCGCGGTGGCGGATGGTCTGGGTGAGGATTCACTCCTCGCGCCGCTCGTGTGCCGGTCGCCGGGTCGGCGCGTCCCCGGAAGCGTGGACGGTGACGAACTGGCGGTGCGCGCCGTGCTCGGCCAGCAAGTCTCCGTCGCCGGAGCCCGGACGCTCGCAGGTCGTCTGGCCGACCGTTTCGGGCCGCCGCTTCCGGAGGCGCTCGTGGAGGCCGAACACGGTCTCGCGCGGACATTCCCGAAAGCGGCCGACTTATTGGAGATCGGCGACGAGGACCTCGCGATGCCCGCGGCCCGGCGCGATGCCCTGCGTGGACTCATCCGCGCACTTGCTGAAGGAGACGTGGTTCTGGATCCGGGCTCCGACCGCGACAAGGCCCGAAGGCGACTCCAGGACCTCAAGGGTATCGGCCCGTGGACCGCCTCCTACGTCGCCATGCGGGCGCTAGGCGACCCCGACGCCTTTCTCGCTACGGACCTCGGGGTGCGGCGCGCCGTCGAGAGGCTCGGCCACGACGGAAAGCCGGCGAGCGTCGCTGCCCTCGCCGAGCGGTGGCGGCCCTGGCGCGCCTACGCCACGCAGCACCTGTGGGCGAGCCTGGAAGATGCGACGAGAGAACAACCTACGAACAGAGAGGTAACGGCATGAACGCATATGTTGACGCGGTGGAATCTCCGGCGGGACCGCTCGCCTTCGCGGTGGACGACGTCGGCGCGCTCATACGGCTTCACTTCGCCGAGAGCGATCACGGCGCGGTGATGGAGGAAGGTCTGGAGTTCGAAGGCTACGCCGTTGCGACAGATGAGGCCCGGACCGCGCGGGTGCGCGAAGAGCTGTCAGAGTACGCGGCTGGATGTCGCACGACGTTCGATGTTCCGCTTGCGCTCACCGGTTCGGAGTGGCAGAAGGCCGTGTGGCGCGAGTTGACGCGCATCCCGTTCGGCGAGACCCGGTCTTACGGAGAGATCGCGGACAGGCTCGGCAAGCCGGGCGCCGCTCGCGCCGTGGGACGGGCCAACGCCACCAACGTCCTGCCGCTGGTGGTGCCGTGCCACCGCGTCATATCAGCCGACGGGACGCTCGGCGGCTTCAACGGCGGCCTCCACCTCAAGACCCGGCTACTGGAGCACGAGCGGCGCGTTCTCTCGCAGGCCGGGTAGACGTGCTGGAGATGCGCTACACCTGCGAGCGCTGCGGGTCGGCCCTCACGGACGACGGCGCGGCTTTCATATGCAGTTCGAATGCACCTTTTGCGAGGATTGCGCCTCCACCATGAGCCACACCTGCCCGAACTGCGGTGGCGAACTGGTTATGCGCCCCAGGAGGCTCCAGAAGTCGCAAATGTAAAGCATGGCGCCGTCAGGCATCACGGGTAGGAGGCGAAAAGGTTACATGAAACCGAACGATCTCGCGGCGCTCTTGTTGCTCGCCATGTTGTGGGGCGGCTCGTTCTTGTTTATCCGGGTGGCCGTCCCGGCGCTTGGGCCGCTACCACTCATGGAGGGCCGGACGGCACTGGCGGCGGCGGTTCTGCTCTTTTGCGCCGTCGTCGTGGGACGGTTGCCGAAGCTGCGGGCGTACTGGAGGGAATTCCTGATCCTGGGCGCCGTAAACTCGGCGGCACCCTTCTCCCTGATCGCGTTCGCGCAACTCGAACTCACTGCCTCGCTTGCGGCCATCCTCAACTCGACGACGGTGCTGTTCGCGGCACTCGTGGCCGCCGCCTGGACGGGCGAGCCCCTGACCTGGGGCAAGCTCGCGGGTATCCTGCTCGGCGTCGTGGGCGTTGCGGTGCTCGTGGGCTGGGACCCGGTTGCCCTGAGCGGGACCGTCATCGTCTCCGTAGCCGCGATGCTCGTCGCGTCCTTCTTCTACGCCGTGGGCTCGACCTACGCCAAAAAGACCTTCGTGGGCCGTCCGCCGCTGGAGATGGCGATAGGCCAGCAGGGCGGAGCTGCATTGGTGCTGCTGGTTCCCGCTCTGGCGACGCTCCCGCCCCTCCCGCTGCCCGGCGACGCGCCCTCGTGGGCGGTGGCGCTGTGTCTGCTGGGACTCGCCGTACTCTCGACGGCGGTGGCGTACCTGCTCTACTTTCGCCTCCTGACCAATGTGGGACCGACGAGCACCCTGACCGTGACCTTCCTCGTCCCGGTCTTCGGCCTCCTCTTCGGCGTCGGGCTTCTCGGAGAGCCGTTCGGATTCGGGACGTTGGCGGGGCTCGCGATCATCCTGCTCAGCGTCGCTCTCGTCACCGGCATCATCTCCAGAGGCGCTAAGAAGCTGGCCTGAGACTGCGCGACGTTACAGGCTGCGCGGTAAAATACCTGTGATCAAAGCCGCAAGAAAGAGGTAACGGCGGTGGTGGATCTCATGAGCCTGGGGGAGCAGTGGAGAAGGATTTCGCCGTCGCCCGGCGTCGGGCACGCATCCGCGGGTTCGGCCGGAGGTTGCGCGGCAGCAAGGAGACCGCCACGCTCCTGCCATTCGAGCAGACTCGCCGGACTATCGGGGCCGCCGGCGGCGTCCGGTCGGGCGGCAGCCCGGTGGAGGTCGCACGAATCGTCGGGAGCGCCGGGAAGTACGACCAGTTCGACGACGAGTTCATGCCCCTGCGCGGAGCCTCGCCGGAGAGGTGGAAGCGGATCGACCGGGCCTTCCGGTCGGGGGCCGAGTTGCCGCCCGTAAGCCTCTACCAGATGGGCGGCGCGTACTTCGTGCAGGACGGCCATCACCGGGTGAGCGTGGCCCGCTTCCACGGCGTCGAGTGGATAGACGCCGAAGTGACGAACTTTATGGCGCCGAGACCCCTGGCGGCTGGCGCGCCGGCCCACTAACGCCGATTGACGCTAACGCGGGTACAGGATCATCTGCGTGCAGCGGAAGAGGGCTATTGGTTTGCCGCTCTCCTCGTCGGTAACGGTCGCATCCCAGACTTGAGTGGTGCGTCCGCCGTGAGCAAGCTTCGCCTCGCATTCGATCACGCCCTCGCGCTTCGTCCCGAGGAAGTTGCTCTTTAGCTCTATGGTCGTGAAACTCTCGGCGCCTTCGGGTAGCGTGATGAAGCACCCGTAGCCGCAGGAAGTATCCGCGAGGGCGACTACCGTCGCGGCGTGCAGGTAGCCGTTCGGGGCCATCAGTTCGTCCCGCA
Source organism: uncultured Actinomycetes bacterium (assembly GCA_937873125.1). GTDB lineage: Bacteria > Actinomycetota > Rubrobacteria > Rubrobacterales > Rubrobacteraceae > JACDDK01. Next base: position 4,898 of record CALMWA010000142.1, read on the forward strand.
GTTCGAGGCGGCTGTGGATCGCACCTTCCTCGGCCGCCAGGATCTCCAGCCCCACGAGTCCCGGTAGCTTCCCGACGCCGCGATCGTTTAGCTTTTCGAGTATGGACACCGCCGCGCCTCCCGCGTTCGTGTGCAGTAAATACGGTCAATTCTCTCAGACAGGCGTATCGTCAACTCGCAAAGTCCGATGCACTCCACAAAGCATGACTATTTATGATCGGACCGTCCTCGAATCGGTGTTGCCCTGGGACATATTGTCCCATCGGAATAGTGACGCCGGCCTCTTACCGATGGGACGCCGCGCCTCGTAGACTGGGGCTCGTCAGCTAAGGAGCGCAGGAGTTCCTGCAAAGGAGGTAATGAACAATGTCACCCACAACGTCTGCGAAGGTGCCCATAAAGTATGCGTGGATACCGCTCTTTCTGGTTACGCTAGTTATCCTGCTTATCGTCAGTGGCGGCGAGCAAGGACCGGTGGCGGAGGGGTCGGTCTTACACGCCTTCACGAGTCGGCCTCTCTTCACCGACGAGGCCCCGGACAGCATTCTTAAACTTCGGCTCCTGGGCACCATTCTGTTGGGAATGGTTGTATTCGGCCTCGCCATTATTCTGAAGCCCTTCAGAAGAGGAGAGCGGTGGGCCTGGTGCGTACTCTGGTACTATCCCGTCTTCTTCGTGCTCCATATCATCGCGTTTGGCACCTTCGTCATCGACGGCGTGTTTGCTCTTATCTGCGTGTTGAGCCTGCTCGTACCCTACCGGAAGTTCTTCCCGAAACAGCGGGCCGAGTCCGAGCCACAAACGTCGTGAGCCGGATGTGAGCGATCTTCATATGGGGCACCTGCCATCGGCGACGGTACGGCGACAGGTGCCCTGCCTTCGCTTGTATGGTGTTTACACATTCGAGTATCTACAATGGAGTATGACCTCTGCGACGAATACCTACCAGCAGAAAACGCGAGGAGCTGCGTATGGATCTGCCGCAAGCGCCTGATCGGGCCTACGCCGGTAGTGACGCTCTTTCCCGGATACCCCAACGCTGGCTCGCATTCGCGCGGACGATATGGGTCGTGACGACCATCCTGGCTG
>CALMWA010000143.1 GCA_937873125.1 uncultured Actinomycetes bacterium
TATAGCGTGCCAATGTCCTTGTGGTTGGTGGACATGAACCAGCGCGCGAAGAAGGCCGGCTTGTGATCGGCATCATGATGATGCGCGGAATGGCCTGTGTCATGGGCCTTCAGGGCGGCGACGTCGGCGGGGATGGTGCTCATATCTGCTGTCTTTTCCGCTTAATTCTGGGCCGTTGCCGGCTGGGTAAGGGCGGGCTGCTCGATTGCGGCCGGCGGCGCTGCTTCCGCGGCCGGGGCGGCGGCGGGCGCCGGGGCGGCGGCGGGAGCGGCACCCTTGGGCGTTCCGCCCTTGGACGCCAGCCAGGCGTTGAACTGCGCCTCGGGAAGCACTTCGACCGCGATCGGCATATAGCCGTGGCGGGCGCCGCACAGTTCCGAACATTGGCCGAAATAGACGCCCGGACGATCGACCTTGACCCAGTCCTGGTTCACTCGGCCGGGGTTGGCGTCCATCTTGGTCCAGAAGGCCGGGACCGCGAAGCTGTGGATGACGTCTTCGGACGTGATCAGGAACTTGACCACCTTGCCCGCCGGAATCACCAGCCGCTCATCGGTCGCCAGCATTGCCGGGCCATCGGCGTCGGTACGAAAGCGCTCGCCCGGCTTCAGCGTCGGATCGCCCTTTTCCTTGAGCATGTTGGACACGATCTCGAAGCCGCCATTGTCGGGATATTGATAGGACCAATACCATTGGTGACCGACCACCTTGATGGTGAGATCGGCGGGCGGCGGCGAATATTGCGCCGCGAGCAAGCGGATCGACGGTATCGCGATCGCCACCAGCACCAGCACCGGAACCAGCGTCCAGACGACTTCGAGCAAGGTGTTGTGGCTGGTCCGCGACGGTTCATGCCCCGCGCCGCGGCGGAAGCGGAACATGGTGTAGGCAAGCAGCACCAGCACGAACAGGCTGATGATCACGCACATCCACAAAAGCGGCCCGTTGTGGAAGCTGGCGGCGCGCTGGCCCAGGTTGGTATATTGTTCCTGCAGGCCGAGGCGCTGGGCGGTCGGCATGCCGACGCCGGGGGTCGCCGGGGTTTGCGGAAAGGCCGGGGTCGCGGTCGTCGCGGTGGCGGGCGCGTCGGCTGCCGGGACTGCGCCTTCGGCGACTTGAGTGCCGACCGATTGGCCGACCGGCTGGCCGGCGGATTGCGTGTCGTTGATTTGCGGCGCGACGGCGACTGCTGGAGTCATGACCGCGGCGCTGAGGGCAATCGCCAATCCGATGAGTTTCATTCGCGTCCCGAACCTTGGGTTGATAGACCGGCCCGCCGCCATTGGCGCCCGCGGCGCGCAGTACAGGCTCCATGTGAGGCGCTTTCTCTCGCACGGCCGCGAGGTGGAGCGACACGTCTTCTAGCATCCCGTTCAGGGTGGGGAGGAGGGCGTTGGCTTCGGCGACGGTGAAGAGTTTCGGGAAGGCGGGTTCCACCGCTCTGCGGACTCTAGCGGCCTTCGGCGAGGCGGTCGGCGAGCATCCGGGGGAGTCCGGCGGCCCGGATCTTGGTCTGCGCCTTCTTTATGTCGTACTCCACGAAGCGGTACGTGACCCGCGGCCCACCGCCGCCATCCGCCGAACCTTCGGCCACGACGTAGGAGGCGAACGTGTCGCCGTCCCGCGGCTGGCCCACGGAGCCGGGGTTGACCAGATACGGGCCGTTCGCGCTCAGGTCCAGCGCGTGAGCCTCGGTGACGGGGCCGTTGGGCGAAGGAGCCACGGTCTTGACGTGCGTGTGGCCGAAGAAGCAGACCGGGACGCCGGGGTACTCGCTCTTCAAGAGCGCCAGGTTCTCCTGCGCGGAGGCCGAGTTGATGATGTACTCGTCCGGGTCGCGGATAGAGCCGTGGACGAAGAGCGCGTCGCGGGACTGCATCATGCGCGGCCTGGAGCGCAAGAACTCGGCGTTCTCGTTGCTGAGGTGATCCCGGGTCCACAACACCGCCGCGGCGGCGACCGGATTGAACCATTCCAGGTCCGTCGCGAGGTCGGTAACGGCCAGGTCGTGGTTGCCGGTGATGGTCGGCATCTCCATCTTGCGCACGATATCGCAGCACTCGTTCGGGTTGGCCCCGTATCCGATGACGTCGCCGAGGCAGTAGATCCTCTCGACCCCGTCCGGCACGTCGCGCAGCACCGCTTCGAGCGCCTCCAGATTGCCGTGGATGTCCGATATGACCGCGTACATAATTCGAGTGCGGCGTAGTTTACTCGCTCCGCGAACCTGATGCACACGGCCTTGCGACCCGCACCCGTGGCATTGAACGCGCCCTGCCTTTGAGGTAACATCGCGGAGTAGTCACCGGAGTCTACGGGCCTGTAGCTCAGGGGATAGAGCATTGGTTTCCGGTGCCAAGTGTCGGAGGTTCGAATCCTTCCAGGCCCGCTCTTCTTTTACCTGCAAAAGTAGGGAATGCGAGAAACCATCCGTTCGAGTAGAACCCCCCCTACAGCTTCCTCTACAGTCACAGAGGGGAAGAGATGTCCAAGAAACGAGGCAACGGCGAGGGTTCAGTCTATCGTCGTAAGGACGGGTTGTGGGTAGGCCAGTACAAGGTTCAGAGCCCGACCGGAACAAAGACCAAGTACATCTACTCAAAGACCAGGAAAGACGCAGCGACCAGGCTATCCAAAGCCATATCCGAAAGGGATACGGGTCTGATCTACGACTGCGGTTCCATGACCGTCGAGGAGTATTTGAAACAGTGGCTTGAGACCACGAAAGGCACTGTCAGGGAACGAACGTGGATAAGAGCAGAGGTTGACGTGAGGGTGCATATAAGTCCCATACTGGGCAAAACCCAGCTTGATAGACTAAACGCTTTCCAACTCCAATCACTCTACCGGGAAAAGCTTGATTCCGGTCTTGCTCCTAGGACTGTACAGATTATCCACGCCACTCTACGCAAAGCACTCAAGCAAGCTGTGAAGTGGCAGTTGATCCCTAAGAACGTTGCCCAGTCCGTAGATCCCCCCAACGTCCAGAAGAGGGAGATAAACCCACTAGATGAAATGCAGGTCAAGAGGTTGCTCAAAGCTGCGGAGGAAAGCAAGTTGGAAGCTCTGTACATTCTGGCAATCACAACGGGCATGCGTTCGGGGGAACTTCTTGGACTTCAATGGGGAGATGTTGATTTTCGATCCGGCACCCTCCAGGTAAGGCGCACCATCTTTAATGGGCGCGTAGAAACTCCCAAGACCCCGAAGAGCAGGAGAAGTATCAAGTTGACCCAGGCTTCCGTAAAAGCACTTCAAGAGTACCCTAGGATGAGCGACTGGGTCTTCTGCACCAAAGTAGGTACCCCTATAAGCGCTCATAATCTTCATCGCCGCTCTTGGAAACCCCTCTTAAAGAAGGCTGGATTGCCCGACATGAGATTCCACGATCTCAGGCACACCTGCGCTTCTCTGCTCCTATCTAAAGGTATTCATCCGAAGATCGTCCAGGAGATGCTGGGACACGCGAACATCTCCATTACCCTGGACACGTACTCTCATCTGCTGCCGAATATGCAGGACAAAGCTGCCAGGGCTATGGATGGGATCTTCGGAGACCAATAGTTCATTTAAGGGGGGGTTACTCTGTACTACTCTTCTATAAAAATTGTATGAGTGGTATAGGTTACCCCCCTCTACTGAGCCTTCGAGAATGGGGGTATCAATACGATAGTGGAGATATTCGAAGAACTTCGATCATCCACCTCTTGATCGTCGCCTCTAGATTACCGTAGGTATTTTCCACTTTACCCGTACAATTAGGTGGCTACATCAAGAGCGGCGTTAGGGATCTGGCCCATAGATCGCCCGGCAACCTAGTCTTTGACTGAGGTCTTCGACCAAGGTGCTATTGCCAGCCCGAAAGGGAACGATGGGGCTTACGAAGCAATTTCTCTCAGCCCCTCTTTCGTTGGGGCTTTGGTCTGTCTTGGGTCATGTTCCTCTCGTCCTGGAAAAGAGAGGAAGCAGATGGACAGAGAAATATGGGTTAACGGCACAAAGCTCCGGACAAAGCCCGTCGAGGATCACGACAACAAGTTCGTTATCACGGAGGATGAAGCTTACTTCGTCCCTCTAGTTGACGCTCCCCAGTTCGTTGAGATCCTCTCTGCGATCTTCGACCTGGACGATCCTTCCGTGTTCAAAGATGTAGAGGAGAGGCTTTCGGATGGGAGGATCATCCTGGGACGTTACTCCAGGGAGATCTTCATCGATAGCCCCCTGGAACCCAATGAGTACGTTCAGAAGAGACTCAAGGAGGTCTTCGGAGAAGAGGGCGAATGGGTGAAGTAATCACAATACTGCTGATCCTGATGTTTGCCTGTGTGGTCTACGTGGTCGTAAAGCCTCCCAGGAATATGAGACATAGGAGGAGGGTCCAGAGAAACCAGAGGGCAACCAATATAGTTGCGCTTATCGTTGCCCTCCTGGTGCTGGTGATCGCCTCTGTTGCCACGATCATGTTTCCTCCAAGCCCCTTACTTCTATTCGGTCTGATCATCGCAACCTACTACTTGCTGGGAGGGAGGAAATGACAGACTCTCCTTACCTGAAGAAGGAGATAAAAAACCATCCAGAACCGGAGTACCTAAACGATCTTAGGATCTTGAGGAGGTTCATCCAGAGCGGAAGCTTCGGATACCGAGCATCCAAGAACGTAGTGTTCCTCAGGTTGAAGAATCGCTACCCGGAGGCTTACACTGCTATTGGTGAGGAGCGTAAACAGGAGGTCCTGGAGAAGTACCAGGATTCTCCCTACATAGATTGTCAGATTAGGACGTACCCCAACAACCCAGATAAACCTGATTACCTCAAATCCTTGAAGAGGCTCAGGCACGTGATGATCCTCTTCAAGCTGGGGTACGGGAGTCGGGAGATGAACATGCTGCGGGTGAACTCTAGGAGGCAATATCCGGAGGCTTTTGAAGCTTTTGAGGAGGAGCTAGGGGATCTATAGGAGGTTCTCATATTAGGGTGTCTGCTGCGAAGGTAAGGTACCCTGTCGAACAAGAGATCGGTTTTCGAAACCCCACGTCGAAAAAGGTACTCCAACTGCTGGTGTTCTACGTTTTGGTGTCGCGGAGAATTGCATCCAGACGTAGAATCAGATGTTCGATTGGTTCATACTTAATGTGTTGGGAGAGGGGATTCAAGTTCCTTCCAGCCATTGCCAATATTGATAGAGAAATGTCGCTCAGTAAGGTGTTAGGGAATGTCTGAAACAGGACAGCAAAGGTACTGCACTAACTGCGGTACAGAGATCAGACTGGGTACTCGATTCTGTGTGTCTTGTGGAGCAAGCTTGGTTCGGGGGTCTGCTGGGCCTGATCAGTTCCAAGCAAACGCTACACAGGAGAATCTCCATAAGATCTTAGCTGATGCTTTGCGAGCAGCATTCCGAAGGTTTTCATGGTCCCATTTGACCGCTGCTAGAAACGGGATACGGGATGTACCAAGTAGGATAATCAACTGGTTCAGGGATCTGCCCTCCGTTACCAAGCTGATTATCGGTGGAATAATGTTGCTGCTGCTGTTTACGCTACTCAGCCCGATTGCTCTCGTTGCCTCTGCTGTGGTGCTTGGAATAAGCGTGATAGCCCTCGTGGTCCGTATGGCCCAACGTGGACCTGTGCAGGGTTGGGGTATCGTTGCTGTGGCTTCCCTTGTTTTGACTATAGGATTTGGTGGAGTATCGAATGCTTTTTACGGCACAGGATTTTTGGCGGGTGGAGATTTGGGGTCGCGTGAGGATACCGACCAAGTAATCGTAGACTACCCAACTACTACTGAAGATTCACCTACGGCTTCGACCTCAGGTTGTTTGACTCAAGAAGAATGTGGAGATCTGCTGGGTGGTGGGTTCTGGTGGATAGACCAGCTTGAGCCATTGTTCCCCTTGCCAGAAAATCGGGAAGACGCTGCCGAACATCTCCAGAATGGCGGCCAGAGAGTAGGGGCAGAACACGTGGTTGTCCGCCTGGGTG
>CALMWA010000144.1 GCA_937873125.1 uncultured Actinomycetes bacterium
CGAGCCGCTCCCGCAGGACGACCCCAAGCAGCGCTGCCCGGACATAACCCGCGCCCGCGAGATCCTGGACTGGGAGCCGCGCGTACCGGCGCGAGAAGGACTCCGCACCACCCTCGACTGGTTCGCGAAGCAGCCCCGCCGCCCGCAGGTTCCGGCGCCGCACGGATAGCCGATCTTCGGCACTGGAACTTCAGAAGAGTCATGGGAGAAATATCCTTTAGAATATGTCCCCGCGAGCGCGGCGGTCCGATACGGATGAGGTACGTTTGCGGCAAGTCCCGGTAACGTGGAGCGGAGCGGAAAAGCCGAGTGAAGAATACGTTAACGCGCAGAGAATTTCTAAAGGTTGCCGGAGCCGGGGCCGCAGGCGCCGCCCTGCTCGGCACATCGGTGGTTGGTTCGGGGTGTAGTTACCTGCCGAAGGGAGGTTCGAGGATGAACGTGGTGGTGGTTAGTCTCGACAGCCTCCGGCGGGATCACGTCGGTGTCTACGGCAACGATTGGATCAAAACCCCCAACCTCGACGCCCTGGCAGGGGAGAGTATGCGCTTCACCCGGCCATACCCGGAGTCCATACCCACCATCTGCGCCCGGCGCTCCGTCTATACGGGGATAAGGACCTGGCCCTTTAGGGATTGGATCCCCCAGAAGGGCGAGACTTTCTTTCCGGCCGGATGGCAGCGGATACCCGAGAACCAGGTAAGCCTCACTGAGACCCTCCTCGAAAACGATTTCGATACCGCTTTTATCACCGACACCTACCACCAGTTCAAGCCCTCGATGAACTTCCAGCGCGGCTACAATGTCTTCGATTTCATTCGCGGCCAGGAGAGAGACCATTACAAGTCGCCGTTCACCATCACCGACGAGGAAGTGGACCGGTACACGGTGCCAGGAAACAACGGGAGCATGAGGACCAAGGTTCGGCAATATCTGGCGAACGTCGCCCACCGCAAGAACGAAGAGGACTGGTTTGGTCCCCAGGTGTTCCGGCGGTCCATGGAGTACCTGGAGGTGGCGAAGGAAGCCGGAAAGCCCTTCTTCCTCTTCATCGACTCCTTCGACCCGCACGAGCCGTGGGATCCGCCGGAGAAGTACGCCAACATGTACGGAGACCCCATCGAAACCGGCGAACCAATAGTCCCCAACTACAAGCCGAGCGGCTACCTGGAGGAGGCCGAGCTCGAAAGGATGCGCGCCCTCTACGCGGGAGAAGTTTCGTTCACAGACAGGTGGTTCGGCGAGTTCATGAACAAGATGACCGACCTGAACCTCCTGCAGAATACGCTCTTGATCGTGTTCTCGGACCACGGGGTAGCGCTTGGAGAGCACGGCTACACCGGCAAGGTGGCACAGGCGATCTGGCCCGAGTTGACCGACATTGTCTTCTACGTCCGCCATCCCGAGGGTAAGGGATCTGGTCAGACCAGCGACTTCCACGCCTCGATCCACGACATAGCCCCGACGATCTTGGGTGCGATGGAGATCGAACAGCCGCAGCCGATGGACGGACAGAACCTGACGCCGATTCTCGAAGGCAAGGCACCGGAACAGGAACGTCCGTACTTCACCCTCGGCTACGACAACTACTCCTACGCCCAGGACGCCGAATACGCCTTGGCGGTTCGCAACGATGGTGAGGAGACCCGGCTCTACGATCTGCGCGAAGACCCGAAGATGAATAAGAATGTAGCCTCCACCAATTCGGACGTCGTGAACAGGATGATCGGCGACTATATCCTTAAGGACGCGGGCGGAGAAGCCCCGCCCATGTACTAGGTGTCCGGGGGCCAGTATCTTCCCGGACACGGATCGAACGTCTTCATCGGTCGTAGACGACGCCGGAACGCCATCCCGCGCATCGATCGTCATTAGACTGCTCGCCGCCCTCGCGTGCGTGTCGGGGGGCGCTCTGTGGTCCCTGACGCCCCTGGGCATCCAGCTCTCGCAGCAGAAGTTCAAGACTCCCGATGTCTTCTGGAAGCTGTTCCCATCCGCGCCGCTGCTCCTGATCATAGGCCTGGCGGGGCTCTATTTCCTGCTGTCGGATCGTTGCGGACGGCTCGGGAAGGCCGGTTTTTTCGTGACGCTGGCGGGTCTCCTACTTACAATCTTTGGTGACGTGGGCCAGTTCTGGCTCGGGTTGGACGACACGTACATGGTGACCGCACCGGCTTACAGGAGTTTCCGGATCGGTCTGCTCGTCCTCGCTGTAGGCTCCATTGTCTTGGGGGGTGCCACTCTGCGAAAGGGGGCTCTGCCGCGCTGGAGCGCGCTGCCGTTCGCCGCCGGGTCGGTAGGTCTTCTGGTGGCCGTCACGAGAGACCTCGGGGATGTCGGGGCAGCATTGTGGATAGCGTACGGGATCTGCTGGATCTGGCTCGGGATGGCGATCTTGCTGCAGGCTCTTCTGTCGGCGTGGCGCAAGGAACCCGAAGGCCGCTAGGATTCGCAAGTCTTCGACCTTATCGAGAGGACTAAAACCCGTATAATCTTCGCCGTGATCGCGCGATGAGCACATCTTCGGATAGGCCTCTACCGAATAATCCCGAAGCATCGGATGCCGCCTCGGAAGACACCTACGTCGCCAAAGTAGCGCGCGGTGCCGGTATCAGCACCGCCGGACAGGGGATAGGCCGGGTACTCGGATACCTGTCGCTGGTCGTGATAGCGCAGCTCTTCGGGGCGACGGTGCAGGGTTTCTACACTACGGGCGTGGCGGTGGTGAACGGACTGCAGATCCTCTCGCGCTTTGGGCTGGAGAACGGTGTGGTGCGCTACGTGGCCCACTACCGCGCCCAGAACGATGAGGCCCGTGTCAGGGGTACGATAGTCCAGTCGATCCTCGTGGCTCTGGGCATCAGCCTCGTGCTCTCGATATTGATGTTCGCCGGTGCGGGCCTGGCGGAGGGGTGGGAGTACCGAGGGTACTCGATGGAGCCGGTCTTGCGGGCGTTCGCGGTGGTGCTGCCGTTCTTCGTGTTCATGAGCATGGTGCTGTGGGCAACCCAGGGCTTCCAGACTGTCACTTACGCAAGCTACGTGCAGCAGATGATCCGTCCGGCCCTGTTCCTGTTGCTCGTTCCGGCTTTCTACCTGGTGAGCGACGGTGTGGTAGGCATCATAGCCGCCTACGGCGTCTCGATGTTTCTAGGCTCGCTTGCCGCCGTGTACTACCTTAGAAAGCTCTTCCCGCCGCTGCTGGATCTCAAATCGCCGACGAAGTTTGAGACGCGGGCGCTCTTCTCCGTCTCGGTCCCGATGAGCGTTACCACAGGAGCCCAGTACCTGAACACGTGGGGCCCGACCCTGGTTCTCGGCGCCTTTGCGGTCGGCCCCGCCGTCGCTATCTTCAACAACGCCGCCCGCACCGCGACGCTCTCTACTATCGTGCGCTTCGCCTTCTCCGGTATCTTCTCCCCGATAATCTCCAGCCTCTACTCGCAGGGGAACATGGATGAGCTCGGCAGGCTCTACAAGGACATCGCGCGCTGGGTCTTCACGGGGGCCTTGGCGATCTTCCTCGTCATCTCGCTGCTGGCGAACGAGATACTCCTGATCTTCGGCAGGGAGTACACTGCCGGCGTCGTCGCCCTCTTGATAGTCGCCGTCGCGCAACTCTTCAGCTCCTCGGTCGGCCCGACGCCCCGGATGCTCGCCATGACCGACAACCAGAACGCCGCAATGTTCGCGACGAGCGTCGCCGCCCTGGTCGGCATGGGGACGAGCGTCGCCCTGATCTGGACCGCCGAGACCCTCGAAGGCAGAATCCTTGGCGCCGCCATCGGCATGGCTGCCGGTATCGTCGTCGAGAACACCCTGACACTCCTCGCCGTGAAGCGTCGCCTCGGCTTCTGGCCGTACGACTCCGCGTGGCTGAAACCCATCGCCGCCGGCCTTGTCTCCGCCGCCGTCGCCTACATAGTCGGGCTGCTCGTCACCATGCCGGCCATCCCTACCATCCTCATTCTCGGTGCGATCTTCGGCCTCGGTTACCTGGGGTTGCTCGTAATCTTCGGCCTCTCCGACACGGACAAAGAGTTCCTCGGGGCGTTCTGGAACGTGGCGAAGCGCCATCTGCGGCGCG
>CALMWA010000145.1 GCA_937873125.1 uncultured Actinomycetes bacterium
TCGCCAAGACTTCGCCGACCTCGTCCGCTACGTGACCGACGGTAAGGTGAAGCCGCTCCTGGCCGGTGTCTACCCGCTCTCCGAGATAAGGCGAGCCCAGAGCAACTTCCAGGGCAAGGGCTACTTCGGTAAGTTGGTACTCGTGCCGGTCTAACGTGCCGGGGCATCTGCTCAGGACATCCGCCCGTTCCGCCACCGACGCAGCGCATCGGAATAACCGACTAAACGGCGAAGCATGGAAGAACTTGTGATTCCTTCGATGGTCTATTCCACTCGATACGTTAAACTCGACGGTCTATGAGAGTAATTATCGTCGGGGCCGGGCTGGCCGGGCTCACATGTGCAAAAGTGTTGAACGAACGTGGCGCCGAAGCCGTCGTCTTCGAGGCGTCGGACGGCGTCGGCGGTCGGGTGCGGACGGACGAGAAGGACGGGTTCCTGCTCGACCGGGGTTTTCAGGTGTATTTCACCTCGTACCCGGTGTCGCGGCGCCACCTGAACGACGAGGCGCTGGACTTCCGCGTCTTCGACCCCGGCGCGGTCATCCAGCGGGGCCGCGAACGGAGCGTTCTCTCCGATCCCTTGCGCGACCCGAAGGCACTCGTGCCCTCTCTTCTGTCGGGTGCCGCGAACTTCGAGGACAAGGCTCGCATCGTGGCGCTGGCGGCGAAGGTTCTGCCCGGAGAGGCAAGCAGCGCGGGAGAGGAGAACGGCGAGGAAGACTCCACGACCCTGGATTACCTGCGGCAGAGCGGTTTCTCGGAGCGGTTCATAGATTCTTTCTTCCGGCCGTTCTACGGGGGCGTACTGCTGAACCGCGAGCTGACGACGAGCGCCCGCGTCTTCCGGTTCACCCTGCGGATGCTGGCGATGGGGAGCACTGTAGTACCCGCGCGGGGGATGGGTGAGATCCCGCGCCAACTAGCCTCCCACCTGCCGCCGGACGCTATCCGCCTGAACAGCCCGGTAGACGCGCTGCTGCGCGAGGGTGAGCGGGTGGTCGGGGTGTGGGCCACCGGCGAAGAGCACGAGGCGGACGCCGTGATCCTCGCGACGGACGCGCCAACGGCCGGAAAACTTGCCGGAGAGCCCGTCCCGGAGGATTCCGTCGGGGAGGTGTGCATCTATTACGAGACTAGTGGCCTGGGCGGCGGGAAGAAGATCCTGCTAAACGCCGAGGAAGACGCCTTCATCAACAACGCCGTGGAGGTTAGTAACGTCTCCGAGCACTACGCGCCGCGGGACCGGAGCCTGGTGTACGCTGTGACGCTCGCCGGCTTCAATCTCCCCGACGATCAACTGTATCGCCGGGGCATAGAGGACCTGAGTAACTGGTACCCGGAGGCGACTTTCGACCCCATCGCCATCCGTCGCATCCCTTACGGCCAGTTCGCCCAACCGCCCGGCATCCACGAGAAGCTGCCGAAGAACCGCACCGCGACACCGGGACTCGTGCTCGCGGGCGAATATACCGAGGACTCCTCTATAAACGGCTCCATGCTCTCGGGCGAGAAGGCCGCCCAGGAAGTGCTCGGCGCATGACCGGCGTCACCCCGGCGCTCAGGATAGAGAAGCTCACGAAGACCTACTCGACCGGCCTGCTCGCGCTCGATGGCGTATCGCTGGAGATTGAGTCCGGCAAGTTCTTCGGGCTGCTCGGACCGAACGGAGCGGGCAAGACAACCCTCATAAACAGCGTGGTGAGCCTGGCGCGACCCGACTCCGGCAGCGTGGAGGTCTATGGCAAGGATGCGTTCCGGGAGTTCCGGGAGGCGCGGCGCATGATCGGGCTCTCGCCGCAGGAGATAAACCTGGACAAGTTCCTGACCGTCGAGGAGGCACTTCTGTTCCACGCCGGATACTACGGCGTCCCGAAGGTGAAGGCGAAGGTGCGGGCGAACGAGTTGCTGGAGCGGTTCGGGCTGGTGGGGAAGCGCGACCAGCGGACGAACACGCTCTCGGGCGGCATGAAGCGCCGCGTGCTCTTCGCGCGGGCGCTGATGCACGACCCGAAGATACTCTTTCTAGACGAGCCGACAGCCGGCGTGGACGTGGAGCTACGCTACAAGCTGTGGGAGTATATTCGGGAGCTGAACCGTGGCGGGCTCACCATCCTGCTCACGACGCATTACCTGGAAGAAGCGGAGGCTCTGTGCGAGGAGATAGCGCTCATAAACGATGGTAAGATCGCCGCGCAGGGCACGAGTGGGGATCTCAAAGAGCACTACGGGGCGAGGAACATCGAAGAGGTCTACATGAAAGTCATCGGCCATGATTCTGACAGATAGGACCTTCCGCACGCTCCTCAACCGGGAGATCCTGCGCTTCACCCGCGTCTGGATGCAGACTATCGTGCCACAACTCTTGACCTCGCTGCTCTATCTGGTGGTCTTCGGCATAGCCCTCGGCGGGCGCATAAAAGAGATAAACGGCATCCCGTACCTGGAATACATCCTGCCCGGCATCGCTCTCATGAGCCTGATCACGAACTCCCAGATGAATTCCTCGTGGTCGGTCTTCGACGCGAAACGCGAACGCTACATCGACGAGGTCCTCATCAGCCCGATGAGCGATCTGCAGATCACGCTAGCCTACTCTTTAGGCGGAATGCTGCGTGGCGTCGTGATGGGCGCCGGGGTCTTCCTCGTCGGGATACCGTTCGTGGGTGTGAGTATCGAGCACCCGTTCTTGCTCGTGTTCATAGGGCTTCTCGCCTCGTTCACTTTCTCCGCATTCGGGACGATGGTCGGGGCTCTGGCGACGAAGATCGAGCACATCTCGTTCCTGACGAGCGTCGTGATCCAACCGCTCGCGTTCCTGGGCGGGGTCTTCTACTCGGTGGAGATGCTGCCGCAGTCGCTCAAGCTGGCTACGCTGCTAAACCCGATCTTCCACACGGTGGACGCCACCCGCTACGCAACACTCGGCATCTCCGACGTAAACCCGTACCCGACGATAGCCATAGTCCTCCTCCTGGCCGCCCTCTCCTTCGCCGGAGCGTGGTGGACGATACACCGTGGCCCGAACCTCCGCTACTAGAGGGACCCGCACCCGAGCTTCGAGCGCCGCCGGCGCGTGGCCGTTCGTGCTGGCGGTCTTCGCCTCGTCGCGGGCGCTGTTCTTGCTGGCGGGCGCCCTCGCGGCGTACTTTCTGCCGTGGGCGGAGCCGGCGGGCTCTCCGCTGGAGCCTCCCGGTTTGCTCAACTACTGGGCACACTGGGACGGGGCCTGGTACTCGGAGATAGCCACCGAAGGATACGACGCCCGCTACCCGGCCTCGACCGCGTTCTTCCCGATCTACCCGATGCTCGTGCGGCTGGGGGCGGAGTTGGGCGGAGGACCGGCGTTGTGGGGGGTTCTGATCTCTCTCGGCGCTACCGTCCTCTCTCTATACTTCCTCTACGGAATCGCCGAGAAGCTCTACGATCACCACGTCGCCCGGACCGCCACCCTGGCCTTCGCGTTCTTCCCGACGGCTTTCCTGCTCAACGCCGTCTACACCGAGTCGCTCTTTCTGGCGCTGACGACCGGCACGATCTGGGCGGCATACGTCCGCCGGGACCTCCTGCTGGCCGGCATCCTGGGCGCTCTGGCAGCCGCCACCCGCAACCTCGGTGTCCTGCTCCTCATCCCGCTGTTTCTGGAGTGGCGCGCTAACCGCCGGGAGTTCGGTACTTCGGGGCTCGTGGCGCTGGGACTGGTACCTACCGGGCTTCTCGCCTACGCAGTCTTTCTCGCCGGGCGCTTCGGAGATCCTCTCGTCTTCGTCCGCCAGCAGGGCGATTACTGGGGGCGCACGCTCACGAATCCGCTAATCACTGCGCAGAACGCCTGGAGTGCGGCCGGGGACGGCGCGAGGTATATCTTCGATCCGGCGACGCTTTTCCTGAGCACTCAGTCCGCTCCCTCGCTCGAAGCCTCGAACACGGTCAGCCTCGTATTCCTGGTCGTGTTCATCGTGCTTATGGGAGTGGGTGTCGCCGTTTTGCCGCCGGGGCTCTCGATCTATGCGCTCATCATCACGTTGTTGCCGGTGCTTACGCCCACCCCGTCATTCCCGCTGATGAGCATGCCGCGCTTCGTGCTGGGGGCGTTTCCGATCTTCCTCGTGATCGGCTACCTCCTGGCCCGACGCCCGACCGCCTTCATGGTGTGGATGGTCACCAGTGCCGGCGTCGGCGTCGCGCTCACCGCGCTCTTTACGACCTGGCGCTGGGTAGCTTAGAGCTTCCGGGGAGTTATTCGCCCTCCGTAATGTCCCGGATGATAATGACGCCGCCCTGGCGATCATCCTCGTCGTCATGGAGCGGCCCCCCGGTCGCCGAGAATCGGCGCTGCCCACCGTCCCGTATCCGGGCGCTGAATTCCATTCTAAACACTTTTTCTCGCGTGGCCCGGTGCCGCGGAGCTTCGCTGTCCGGCAAGGGTTCGCCGCTCTCGTCCAGGCACACCAGGCCGCTCTCGCCGAACATTCGCTGGTAGGTCGCATTGGCGAAAGCGTCCTGGCCGGCGGCGTCCACCACCAGCACGGCGATATCCATGCTGTCCAGGATCGCCTCCAGGCGCTCCTGTTCTCTCTCGCTGTCGCGCGCGAGTGATTGCAGCTCCAGGCTCCGGGCCTGAAGGTCGTCGGTGGTGGTGTTGAGCTCCTCGATGGTCGCCTGGAGTTCCTCGTTGAGGGTTTCGAGCTCTTCGTTGGTGGCCTGAAGCTCCTCGTTGAGAGTTTCGACCTCCTCGGTCGCGGCCTGCGCCTCTTCGGTGGAGAGCAACAACTCTTCGTTGGCGGTCTGGAGGTCTTCGTTGACCCTGGTCAGTTCCTGGTTGCCCTCGTCGAGTTGGCGATTGGTCTGGGCCAGCCGTTCGTTGAGCGACTTCTCCTGTTCCAGCTCGGCGGTGACGGACTGTAGCCGCTGCGCAAGATCGCTTCGGGTCCTCACTAGGTTCGTGATGTCCTGGATAAAGATCATTACGGTCTCCGATGGCTCCCGCGCGTCACCTGTGCTCTGGGCGCGGATGACCATCCGCAGGTAGCGGAATTCGCCGGTATCCGGCTCCTCGACCGCGAGTTCATCGACTTCGACGGGGTCGTCCTCCCGGAAGGCCGCGTCGATGGCCGAGCGGAGCTTTGTATACGCCGCGCCCTGGACCAGATGGATCAGGTCCTCCCCGGTCGCCGGGCTGTGGATGGAGAGCAACCGGCGGGCCACGTTGTTGATGAACTGGATGTCGTAGCGCCGGTCCACCGCCACCATGCCCACCGGCAACTTGAGCAGCAGGTTGTTTAAGAGCCGGCCCGCCTGCTGCTGATCCCTTCCGGCCAGTTGCACGGGTGCCGGAACCCTGGCCGTATTCCCGCCAGAAGATGGACTTCTCTTCGGAGAGACCAGCATGGGATTCTCCAGGAGGGCGGGCGGCATCAGGAAGCGGTCGCCGCGGCGGCGGTAGATTTTCCGTTGCCGATTCTCGGGCTCGAAGAATTCGCTCAATGGTGAGGTTGACTCCGCCTTGCCCAGCACCAGGCGTCCGTCATCGCGCAGGGAATACGCGAATAGCTGGAGCGCCCGCTTCTGTAGGGCCGCCGTGAAGTAGATCAGCACATTGCGACAGATAACCATGTCGGTGTTGGGGAACGGGGCGCGCTGAGCGAGGTCGTGCTGGCCGAAAATGATCATTCCCCGGATCAGCTTGTTGACCTGATAGTCGCCGTCCTCCTTTACGAAGTAGCGGTTGATCAGGTCTTCCGGCACGTCTGCCAGCGCCGAGTGCGCGTAGATCCCGCGCCGCGCGAAGGCGATGGCCTCCTCGTCTACGTCCGTGGCGAAGATACGCACCTTGAACCGTCCCAACTTGTCGCCCAGGACCTCGGCCACCAGGATCGCCAGCGAATACGCCTCCTCGCCGGTGGCGCATCCCGCCGACCACAGGCGCAGATGATTTTCCCTGTTGCGGGATTCCTCGATCAGGCGCGGTAGCAGCTCCGTCTTCAGGTGGTCGAACAGCTCGGCGTCGCGGAAGAACTCGGTGACGTTGATCAGGAAGGAGCTTACGAGCTGCTGGTACTCTTCGGGGTTCTCCTTCAGGTACCCATTGTACCCTTCGATGTTCTCCGAGCCGGTGGCGACTATCCGGCGTTGCAGCCGGCGCATGATCGTCGGCGTCTTGTAGCTCGAAAATTCTATGCCGTTGCGCTCGCGAACCTCTTCGAGTAGCGATCGCAACGCGCGCTGCTCGCCCGGCTCCTCCGGAGCCGCCGTACCCGCCAGCAAGTCTTGGAGGACCGGCCCTATCCTGTCCAGCTCCGAGACGATGTCCACCGTGTTGGGGGCGAGCGAGAGGGGCATCCCCGGGTATTGGGCGGTCTGGGGATTCTGGATTATCACCGTGCCGCCGGCCTTCTTGACGGCGGCCGCCCCGGCCGCCCCATCGGAGCCGGTGCCGGTGAGGATGATGGCGATCAAACGCTCCCCTATAACCTCGGCGGCGCTGCTGAGCAGCAGGTCTATGGAGGGCTTGGGCCGTCCGGCCGAGTCTACTTTAAGGTCTATCTCGAAGTCGGTGACGTTTACGTGACGGTTGGCGGGCACCACGAAGACCACGCCCGCCTCCAGCGGTTCGTGATCCGTGACCGTTCGCACCGGCAGGGTGCTCTTGCGGGCCAGGATCTCACCCAGGTGACTCTCCCGGCGGGGGTCCAGGTGCTGGGCGATCACCACCGGAGCGGAGAAGTCCGGGGGTAGAGTCGAGACCATCACCGACAGGGCCTCGACCCCGCCGGCGGAGGAGCCGACTACGACGAGATGTGAATATGTTCTGCTCTCAGTCAAGGCTATACCTCCGATGGTACAAAGCCGGCCCGCGCAAAAGCAGCTTACAAGGCTCTTCCCGGACCATCAAACACGGTTGGATCTTCACCTCAGTATTCGCTCTCTATATCCGACATCGCTCCCGCGGCCTTTTTCAGAGCGTTAACGTCCGTGACGTGTATGTAGCGGTGCCTGGTAGTCAACGCTCCCGAGACCCTGAGTTGCGTCATGGCGTTGGTCACGGCCTCGCGGTTCGCCCCGATCATGGTCCCCAGTTGGTAGTGAGTGTAGCGGGTCGAAATCCTTATCTCCCCGCCAACGCGCGTTCCCTCGCTCTCGACGAGCCGGAGGATGAGGCTCGCCAGGCGCGCGTGGACTTCCTTGATGCCAATGTCCGCCAGCCGGCCGCCGTATTGGGCCACTCGCTCGCTCAACAGGTCCACCATCCTCAGGCCCACCTCGGGCCGCCTCAGAACCGTCCTGTCGAAGATGTCCCGGCTCATGAGGGAGATCCTCGACGGTTCGAGAGCCTGCGCGTATGCGCCCTGGACCTGCTGGTTCACGAGCCTCATCTCACCGAAAAGCTCCCCGGTCCTGACCACCAGAAGGGTGAACTCGCGTCCTTGCGCTACTTCGTACAGCCGCACCTGCCCTTCGAGGAGCAGGAAGAGCATCCCGCTCCGGTACTTCGGAGTGTACAGAGTCTGGCCCTTGCCGAGGCGAACGTCCGGTATCCTCCGGGCGAGGTCTCTTATCTCATCCCACGATAGAGGTTGCAGTATGCTTATCAGCGAGAGGAGCCGCGCCTTTTCCTCTATGGGCCCCTCCTCCGGCTGCTCATTCTGCAACAACGAAATGGCCCTCTATTTCTCTCTGTTAACTCAGCCTAAAAATCTTTTTGCTCAACCAAAAGTTTAGCACCATGCAAGTAACATCACAATAGCCAAGAAGCCGTCTAATACCTACCAACACCGTGAGGCCCGCACCTGGGTTCTCTATTAATTTCATTGCGCTCCGTTCAGGTTATTGAAGATTTGTGAAGTGTATTACACGATACCGAAATACGCTCCCGCTTGCCTGAAAATGGGTTGTGTCGATCCTCTCAGGGACCTGATAGGCATGGGGAAAGGGAGAGAGGATCGACAATGGGTCTTCGTTTCGTATTGGTCCCCTCCTATACGGGATGCCAGCCCGTATGTACCTGGGCAGCAAAGGGGGGAACTAATAGGAGGTAAATGGTGGTCCACAACGGTGGAGCGAACGGGGAGACTCGCGTGGTGACCGAGGCGGCCCATAAGAATTACGAGACATTCTTGGATGCTGTCGCCGCCGCCCAGGCCCAGAATATGAAGTTTGCGTTGGGTTGGATCGGGAGTTCGGTCGAGATGTTCAAGACGCAGGCGGAGATCAACCTCCGCGTGCTGGAGGCCGTTACGGAGCAGTCCCGGAGGCAACAGGAAGTCTCGCGAACTCTGGTCTCCGAATCGGTCAAGACCTTCGTGGACCTTTCTTATCCTCCTCTTCCTCATGCCGCCGAACCCGTCGCCGAGCCGGAGACGGACGGGAACGGAAGCCTGCCCATAGAAGATTTCGACCGGTTGAGCGTCGAGGAGATAACTCCCAGGCTAAGAGAGCTCGATGCTCGCGAGGTCGAGGAGATCAAGACCTACGAAAAGCGGCACAAGAACCGTGCAGTGATTTTGGAGCGGTTGGATCGCGCCCTGGTCTGATCGGGGCGGCCAGGTCTCGAAGAAGGAGAGGCAAGTGAGTTCGAAAGAAGTCTGGATCGGCGCGAGGGTAACGGTGTTAAACGCTCACGGCAGGCCGGAGCTTCGAGGGTTGGACGGTATCGTAGAGCAGGCGTATGGGCATCCGGACTACAGGGCTCTGGAGGTGCGTCTGGAGAACGGGAAACGCGAGCTGTTCTGGCATCACGAACTAGAGCGCGAGAGGAACCTTATATGATCCCGGAGAGGGCCGCCCGCGGCCCGGACGGCGACATTAGCGGCAGGCATGGGCGCTGGACGCTCACGTTCGCGGGAGAGATGAGCGCCGCGACGTGGCCGGCGCAATCGTCGCGCTGGTTGATCGTAAACTACGGCGTTAGCCACATCAGGCTGTTCACGATCAGGTTCGCCGGTGGTGAGGAGGTGCTGCCGGTCTTCGGCCACAGCGAGGAAGCCGGGAGGTTTCTGCGGCTCGCGGTCCCAGATGGCGAGTGGAAGATCCGAGAGACCTGGGACGGGGAACTCATCTCGATACTCTTCAGCCTCGGCGCGGACATCCAGAGGGTCGTGCTCGATCCCTCACCCGTGGCAGATTTCGAGACTTGGGCAGACCTCGTGAGCCTGGGACGGATGAGCTTTATAGATTTACTGATGGACGAAGAGAAATCCGTGGCGTCTTGAGTGCTGGAGACAGAGTCGGATGACGGAAACGAAAAGCGTCCTGCTGGTAGATGACCACTCCAGTTTTCGCGGCGCCTTCGCGCGGGTGCTCGGCTGGCATTCGGGCTTCAGGGTGGTGGCCCAGGCCGGCACGCTGGCTGAGGCCCGCGAACTTGCCGCACAAAACGGGTTCGATATAGCGATCATAGATCTCTTCCTGCCCGACGGGAGCGGGACGGATCTGATCCGTGAGTTGCGACGAGCGAAACGCGGCGGCGCCCTTTTGTTGCTTACTATAAGCCTCAATCGTGCCCATCATACCCAGGCGATAGAAGATGGCGCCGACGCCGTGCTCGACAAGTCGGCGAGCATCGACGAGATCATCTGCGCCGTGGAGCGCCTCGTAGACAACGGATCGAACGCTGCGTAAAGCGTGAGACCAATGCCGCTGTCTAGCCTTGGCGGCGGGCATCGAGGATTAGCAGCGAGATCAGGGCGACCTCGATCAGCTTGTCTATGTAACCGATGGGCGTGCGCGCGCCGAGCAGTATCCACAGGAAGATCGTGAGCGCCGTGTAGCCGATGAGAACCCAACGCGCCGTGTCGTGGTAGCGCGCGAGTTGCGGGACCGGGAGGTAGAGCGCGGCGAGCAGCGCCAGGTAGCCCAGACCGTTCAGGATGAACACCGGGTCCGGGAAGTTTAGCTGTAGATGGATCAAGGCCGTGGCGGCGGTGAGAACGATGATCCCGATGCGAAGCGTACCCGGATTGATCGTGGCGGCCATGCTCTCTCCTTTGTTCGACGACGCGGCTACTTGTGGACCGTTGCTCGTTTCGAAGCGCGCTCGGAAACGGATATAGTGGTGCTCTGTGCTGCGGCGGTGCGCCGGGGTAGGAGCGCCCTCACGGCTACCGTGAGGGCGAGGACGGCGAGCGTGGCGCCCAGCAGGTACGGCGCCGGAACGGCTATCTGGTCGAAGGCGAGGCCAGCAAGGACGGGACCGAGGATGAGGGCGAGGCTCAGGATCGCCTGCACGCCGCCCATGAGCCTGCCCTGCATATCTTCCGGGGTACGGTTGGAGATGATGCTTGTTACGCTCGGGATCGCGAGTCCCGCGCCCAGAGCGAGCAGCCCGACTACCGGGTAGAGCAGGAACCCCGCCGGGATGATCGCCATGAGCGCGAGGTTCAGCGCCATTAGAGTGAGGCCGCCGATGAGTAGCCGCTCCTCCCCAAGGCGGGGCTGGAGACGGCCGATGAGGAATCCCTGCGTCACCACCGCGCAGACCCCTACGAAGGCGAAGAAGAAGGCGTTCTCCGCCGCCTCCCACCCGAACCGGACGTTGCTGAAGAGCGGAAAGTTGCTCACGAGCCCGGCGAACGAGAGGTTGAGGAGCAGCACCGCCGCTAGCAGCGCCCGAATGTTAGTCATGCGCAGGACGCCCGCGAGCTGCCGAACGCGCAAGCGGTCCGCTTCGTTCAGCTCGCGCACGTCCAGGATGTGCGCTTGGGGAAGCATGACCCGGTCGCCGAGCCGGAAGTCGTACTTGATTCCCTCGGCACAATCCGGGTCCGCCCCTTGGATCACCTGCCCGCCAGTGACGAGCTCGCGAATCTCCATGGCTGTCAGTATCCTGGCCATGCTGCTTCCTCCACGCCAAGGGGACAGAACTTCAACCGTCAAGGTGCAAGAATAGAGCGAATGACAGGCGAAAGTCAAGCGCCTTCGCCTGGCGAGTCACCTGGCCGCCCCACGTCACCCTTGAGCGAGTGCACGAATTCAAGATCGAGGGTGGACCTCGGGGCAGCCCCCCTCGTCTAGACGGAGACCACCTTGAGGAC
>CALMWA010000146.1 GCA_937873125.1 uncultured Actinomycetes bacterium
AATCGCGGGGGCGGGCGGTGCGGCGCACCTTCCGGGGATGGTCGCGGCCCACACGACGCTGCCGGTGCTCGGCGTGCCGGTCGAGAGTCGGGCGCTGAAGGGCGTGGACTCGCTACTCTCCATCGCGCAGATGCCGGCCGGAATCCCCGTGGGGACCCTCGCCATCGGTAAGGCGGGGGCCACGAACGCCACGCTGCTGGCCGTCGCGATCCTTGCCAACTCCCGCCCGGAGTTGCGCGAGAAACTGAAGGTTTTCCGCCAATCTCAGAGCGAAAAAGTCCTGGGGGCGGAGCTTCCTTGAGCGGGGCCGTGATGCCGGGTTCGGCCGTTGGCGTACTGGGGAGCGGCCAACTCGGGCGCATGTTCGCACTTGCTGCGCGGCGCATGGGATACCGGGTCCACGTCTTCTCTCCCGCCGCTGGCAGCCCCGCCGGTCAGGTCGCGGATCGCGAGTGGTCCGCCTCCTACGAGGATCTCGACGCGGCTCGCGAGTTCGCCGAAAGCGTCGAGGTGGTGACGCTGGAGTTCGAGAACATCCCAATCTCGGTGCTGGAGGGGATCGGGGAGATTGTCCCGGTACGGCCGGGCATACGCGCCTTGCACACGACGCAGCACAGGCTGCGCGAGAAGACCTTCCTTGCGCAGGCGGGGTTCCCCGTCGCGCCGTACCGGGCAGTGGGAGCGGCGGAGGAGTTGCGAGACGCCCTTAAGGAGATCGGGGTTCCCGCCGTGCTCAAGACCGCCGGGTTCGGCTACGACGGCAAGGGACAGGTAAAGATCGAAGCCGCAGATGGGGCCGACGCGGCTTGGGAGGCCCTCGGAGAAGACGAAGCTGTTCTAGAAGCATGGGTGGACCTGGAACGCGAAGTCTCCGTCGTCGGCGCGCGTGGCCTGGACGGGGCTTTCGCCCACTACGGCGCGGTGGAGAACACGCACCGCGACCACATACTGGACCTCACCGTGACCCCCGCAGGACTCCCGCCCGAGATGGTAAAAGAGGCTATCGAGATCTCGCGCGGCGTCTTCGAGGCGTTGGAGATCGTCGGGACGGCGTGCGTGGAGTTCTTCGTAGCCACCGACGGGAAGCTACTCGTCAACGAGGTCGCGCCCCGGCCGCACAACTCGGGCCACTGGACCATAGAGGGAGCCGTAACCTCGCAGTTCGAGCAGCAGTTGCGCGCTGTCTGCGGGCTGCCACTCGGCGGAACCGACCGGCCGAGGCCGGCGGCGATGGCGAACCTTCTCGGAGATCTCTGGCAGGGAGGCGTGCCGAACTGGGCCGCGGCTCTGGCCCTCCCCGACGTCAAACTCCACCTCTACGGCAAGGCGAAAGCGCGGCCGGGGCGCAAGATGGGTCACCTCACCGCTCTCGCCGACGACCCTCGAAAAGCCGCGCAGCTCGTGCTCGCCGCCCGCGAAGCGCTCGTTCCCGCCGGGTCGGCGTAGCCTCCGGGCCATGCGGGCCGGTGTTCCTAACGGACGCGTGGACGGCGGGCGTTGGTGCGGGAGCGTTTGAAGAGCCGGTCGAGGTAGCGGTCTGCGGCCCACGCGCCGGCGGCGCCGCCGAGGACGCCGAGGAAGATGTCAAAGATCGAGTCGGCGAAAGCGTTGGATATGCTGACGCCCATCATGGAGAGTAGGATCTCGATCCCCTCCCAGGCCGTCGCCCCGACGAGACCGATCACGGCCCCCGTGAGGAGGGCGTGCCGAGGCGTATCGAAGAACTCGTCGTCGCCTCCGAACCTGTAGATGATCTCCGCCGTCACCGCCACGAGCACGAACGGCGTGACGAAGTGCGCGATCTCATCGTAGAGCGGGACCGGCTCGAAGAGTTTCCATATAAAGCCCGACGCGTTCAGGATGGTACAGAACACCAGCAACCCTATTATCCACCGTCGCGGCATCTAGACCCCCGGAAGCCCTTGCTGGAAGACCGACGACGGCACCTCATGGCAGTGGCGGCCGCGGGCCTCGTAGCTCTCCTCGGCCCCGACGAGGATGGTCGGCGCCGTCGCGGGGGCCGGACGGCCGTCTATGAGCCGCTGCGAGCGCGAGGCGTCCCGGCCGCAGCGGGCGCAGATGGCGCGTAGCTTCACGACTTCGTCCGCCCCGGCCATGAGGGCGGGCATCGGCCCGAAAGGCTCACCCCGGAAATCCATGTCCAGGCCGGTGGCTATAACCTCGTAGCCCGCGTCGGCTAGAGTCCGGCACACATCCACTATCCCGGCGTCGAAGAATTGCGCCTCCTCGATGGCGACCACGTCGGTTCCGCTCTCCATCCTGGCGAGCAGCTCCTCGCTCGACGATACGGTGACGGCCTCGTGCGGGACGCCGTTGTGAGATCGGATCTCAGATTCCTCCGGGCGGGTCTCCAGGGCGTGCTTGAAAACCTGAACGCTTCGCCGGGCGTAGAGAGCGCGGCGGGAGCGGCGGATCAACTCCTCCGTCTTTCCCGAGAACATCGAGCCCGTGATCACGACCAGCGTCCCCGAGTACCGGCTCGCAAGGTCATACGAGGGTTCGAGCATCCGTACCATACTTCGTATTCTATCCGGCCCATGCAGACGATTCAGGCCAGCGCACGGAACTACCGCACCCGACCCGTCGGCTTGCGCCGTCGCTTCCGCCTCACCACCGCAGCCACCACGACCACCGCCACCACGAGCCCGGAGGTCACCAGGAACAGCCCCACATACTGCGGCGCCTGGCGGCCCAGGTAAGAGTACAGGAAGGTCTGCGGCAGTATGCCGAGCGCCGACGCGACCATAAAGCTCCCGAACCGCATCCGGGTCAGCCCGGCGGCGTAGGAGACCGCGTCGAAGGCAACGCCTGGAACGAGCCGTCCGACGAACACCGCATACAACCCCCACCGCGCAAACCAGCGGTCCGCCGACTCCAGTCCCGCCCTCCCGACCAGCACCTCCACCGGCACCCGTCCGAGAGCGCGCGAGATCCCAAAGCACACCCCGGCCGCAAGAACGTGTCCGAACAGCGAGAGCATCCAGCCCCAAAACACTCCGAAAGCGAGCCCGTTAGCGAACGTAATCAGGAACGAAGGAACCGGCGCGACCAGCGCCTGCAACACCATCAAAAAGCACGAGATCACCGGCGCCCAGAACCCGAACGAGACGATGTAGTCCCGCAAGCCGGCCACGTCCCCACGTCCCAGTATCCCGAGTGCCCGGTTCGTCTCAGAACGGAACCCGCCCGAGAGCAGGTACAGGCCTCCGAACACGACCACCGCCGCTCCGAGCAGCACCAGACGCAACCGCCGGACCCTGCGAGCATCCATCCCCGAAAATCGTCCCGGTTCGCTCACCGTCTCATCTTACAGGGGCCACGAACGAACAGTGCCTCTTTGGCCGCACAATAAACCACGGAAATCCGGCGTTCGGTTGGTCGTCCTGCTTACCCTCCGCCGACCGAATCGAGGGTGGTTCGCGCCATCTTTATGGATGCTGCGTCAACCATCTGACCGTCGATGCTGATCGCCCCGCTCCCGGCCTCATTCGCCTCCTCGTAAGCAGCGACTACCTTCTCCGCCCATTCGATCTCTCTCTCCGTGGGCGAGAAGACTTCGTTGACTACCCCGATCTGCGCCGGGTGGATGCACCACTTACCGTCGAAGCCGAGGGAGCGGGCGAGCAGACAACTCTTGCGTAAACCTTCATCGTCCCGGTAGTCGGCGACGGGGCCGTCCACGGCGCGCAGACCGGCGGCGCGGGCGGCGACCACGATGCGCTGCATTACGTAGTGGAAGCGGTGTCCGGGATACGCCACGTCCCACTCGTCCATCGTTCCGATGCTGGTCTGCGGCATCCGCAGGCTCGCGGCGAAGTCTCCAGGGCCGAAGTGGAGGGCTTCGAGGCGGTCGGTGGCGCGGGCAATGTCGTCTATGTTGGTGAGGCCCTCGGCGCTCTCTATCTGGGCTTCGATCTTTATCTTGCCGGTATCGAGGCCAACGGCGAGTTCCAGTTGCTTTAGCAACGTATGGATCGTGTAGAGGTCTTCGGGCCGCTGAACCTTGGGGATGAGGATGGCGTCGAGCGCCTCTCCGGCCTCCTCTACGACCTCGATCAGATCGCGATAGAAGTACGGCGTGTCGAGGGCGTTGGCGCGGTAGAGGGCCGGTTTGCCGCCCCAATCCAGTTCCTTGAGCGCACGGATGACGTCTTTACGCGCGTCCGCTTTCCTGTCCGGCGCAACGGCGTCTTCGAGGTCCAGGAAGACGCCGTCAGCCGCCGATGCCAGCCCCTTCTTGACCATCTTGCGGTTAGAGGCGGGGACGGCGAGGAGGGAGCGGGACGCGCGCACTACTTACCGGAGAGCAGGCTCTCCACGGGCTCGCCACGCAGGGAGGCGTCGAGGACCTCCATCGGGTGGGCCATCGGTAGACCGTCGTGGCCCATCTTCTTGAGGGACGCCTGTATCTGGAGCATGCAGCCGGGGTTGGAGGTGACGATCATGGTCGCGCCGGTCTTGAGGATGTTGTTTGCCTTGCGCTCGCCGAGTTGTTCGGCGGGTTCGGGCTCGACCATGTTGTAGATACCGGCGGAGCCGCAGCAGATCTCCGCCTCCCTTATCTCCTTGATCTCCATCCCCGGTATCTGCCGCAACGTATCACGCGGCTGCTTCCTGATCCCCTGCGCGTGCGCCAGGTGACAGGCGTCATGGTACGCCGCCGCGACCGGCAATGGGTTCCGCTCCGCGACCGGTCCAAGCTCCTGCAAGAACTCCGACACATCCCGCACCTTCGCGGAGAATGCTTTGGCCCGTTCAGCGTAGTCGGGGTCGTCGCGCAGCAGGTAACCGTACTCCTTCATCGTCGAGCCGCAGCCGGCGGCGTTGATGACGACGTTGTCGAGGTTCAGGTCCTCGAAGGTGTCTATGGTCTTGCGGGCGAAGTTTAGCGACTCGTCCTCGCGTCCGGCGTGAGTGGAGAGGGCGCCGCAGCAGCCCTGCCTGGGAGCGATGACCTCGCAGCCTTCGGCGGCCAGGACGCGCACGGTGGCGGAGTTGACCTGGGAGAAGAAGACCTGCTGCACGCAGCCGGTGAGGACGCCGACCCTGCGGCGCTTCTCACCTACCGGAGCAGTGTACTCGGGGATATTCTGCTCTTTCTGGAGCTCGGGCATGAGAGCTTCCATGGCCCTCATGCGGGCGGGGAGGACTTTCATTACGCCGGCCTTCTTGAGCTTGTCACCGATGCCGAAGCGCTGGTAGAGCTTCAGGGGGCTCGCGGCGAGGCGCAGGCGGTCGCGATACGGGAAGAGCTGGAAGATCATCTCCCGGAAGGCCTTGTCGTACGCCGTGCGCTCGTAGCGGCGCTCGACCTGCGCGCGGGTGGACTCGATGAGCTTGTCGTACTGCACGCCCGAGGGGCATGCCGTCACGCACGCCATGCACCCGAGGCACGCGTCGATGTGCTGCACCATCGACGGCGTCATCGGCTCGCCGTCCAGACCCTCCTTCATCAGGTAGATCCGGCCGCGAGGGCTGTCCGAATTCACCATCGAAGAGATCGAGTCCGATTTTCAATCTGCGTTAAATCGCGCCGCAGATCGCGCCAGACGGACACTGGCCCGACGATTGCGGCGGCTCGGTGAGCACACTGCTGTGCGAGTGTGAGACGTTTCGGCTCCGTGCGACGCGTGCAGTAGCAGATCGATCGAGACATCAGAATGGCTTTCAAAGACGTGTTACTGCAGTTGAGCAGCTATCCCGAGCGCACGCCGGCAGCCCCGATGGAGCAGGCAGTCCTGTTTGCCGAGGCGCTGGATGCACGCCTGACAACGCTGGCTTTCAAAATCGAAATCCCGAATGTCGGCAACGTGCTGGCAAATACACTACTCGACGTCTCCGGAATGGTCGCCGCGGAGCGGCAGAAAAGCGCAGC
>CALMWA010000147.1 GCA_937873125.1 uncultured Actinomycetes bacterium
CGGCAGCAGCCGTTCTTTTCTCTCTCGCAGACTCATACACGGATTTTATCTGAATGAAAGAATTTTAGGTCTATCCTGGCGGGTGACTCGCCCCGTTACGCGGCGGCTGTTCTACGGCTCTCGCCCATGAGCCACACGTAACCGTCCTCCAGGCTTGGCGTGGCTTCTGTGGGACGCAGGTGCGATGGCGGGTCGCCAACCACCCGATACTGTATAGAGCCGCCAAGATGGAGCGTAGAGACCACGGTCAGGTCTCCGTCCGGCTTTGGACCTTCGGTCTCTGCTGTCCACACACGGCCGCGGGCCGCGGAGGTCAACTCTTCGGCGGTCCCGCAGAAAAGCACCCGGCCGCGATCCAGGACAGCCAGGTTCCGGCTCGTCTGGGCCACGTCCTCGACGATGTGCGTGCTGAGCAGCACGGTCCGGTCGCCGGCGAGATCCGAGAGCAGGTTACGGAAGCGGATGCGCTCTTCGGGATCGAGGCCGGCGGTGGGCTCGTCCACTATGAGGAGTCTGGGATCGTTGAGGAGCGCCTGAGCGATCCCGACCCGCCGCTTCATCCCGCCGGAGAAGCCTTTTAGCTTTCGTTTGCTGACATCTCTCAAGCCCACGACATCCAGCAGTTCCTCGATCCGCTGGCGTCGGGTTCGCTTATCCTTCAATCCTTTCAGGATACCTATGTAGTCCAGGAACTCGTGGGCCGAGAGGTCCGGGTAGAGTCCCAACTCCTGGGGCAGGTACCCCAGTACCCTCTTGACGGCCAGACGTCCCGCTTCAGTCAAGAGGTCGTTGCCGCCCACCCGCGCCGAGCCGGAGGTGGGACGCAGGATGCCGGCCAGTATCCTCATCAGGGTGGTCTTGCCCGCACCGTTGGGACCGAGCAGTCCGAACATGCCAGTGGGGATCTCCAGGTCCACCCCCTTCAGCGCCTCTACCTTGCCACCGTAGACTTTGGTCAGCCTTTCGATAGTTATTTCCATTCTTCTCTCCCTTCTCGTTGTCTTTCGTTACCGACGCGCCTGCTGCCAGGTCAGGTAGCGGTGTGCACCGTAGAGCGCGAGCGCGGCCAGGGCGAGCAGCAGCGCGATGCTCGCTACCGCCGTCCACACTGTGGCGTTCTCAACGGCTCCTCCCTTCAAGCCGAAGAAGCCGTTGGCCATATACCACCCCACCGGAGTGAGGATCGTGCCATTGATGGTGGGTATGGTCGAGTCCGGGCTCAGCAGGTTGCCCCAGAACCAGTAGCCGACGAAGAGGGCCTGGTAGAGCGGCACCCATAGCACGACCGGCACCGACACCGAGAACGCGGCCACGAACAATAGGCCCGGCAGGTTGATGGCGGCGAACGACAGCAACCCGAGCGGTATCGCCATCAAATCACCGCGCTCGAACGCCACGTAGGCGACACCCGCAAGGTAGATAACAAACAGCGGCACTAGCGTCGCGGCCACGTTGCCCAGGTATTTCCCGAAGAGCCGCCCGCCGGCGGAGCCCGGCAAGGTCTCCAGCAGCTCTCCTACCCGAGTGCGACGGTCGCGGGGCAGGCGATCGGCTATGAGAATGCCGAAGGCTATGGGCACGAAGTACTGGGCTACGAGGGACCACGCAACCATCCACTGAGTGAGCGGCAGCGTTTCCTCTCCGCCCAAGGCAACGTAAAAACGGAAGGCCGCGAAGCCCCACGCCACGAACAGACCGATCACGATCCAGACAGCCCGGCGTCTCAACTGCATCAGGAATTCGTAGCGCGTTGCGCCCGTTATAGCCGCCCACATCTCACCGTAGGTTTTCCCGTTCATCCGTCGCCTCCGCGAATGAGGGTCTCGTTGTTGTGCAGGATCAGGGCCACGCCGAGCATCATAAGGAGCGACGTCGCGATCAGGGCGAGCCGATTGTACAGCCATTGCTCCACCCCGAAGAACGGGAGATTGTAGGTGGTTGCGGACAGATTGAGGAGTAAGGACGTCCAGTAGTTGAACCCCAGTACTCCCCCGAGCACGTACTGGAACACCCAGATGCCGCCGAGGATGGCGCCGCTGGCCATCCGGCTGCGGAGCACGAGTGCTAGGAGCACCCCGAGGGAGACGTACCACAGCAAGGGAGAGAGTCAGCCGAGCTGCATCAATAGGAACGGCCCGGACCAGGCCCAAAGCCCGAGCAAGTACAACACAGACGCCCAGAGGACCGCGACCAGGGCCGTCCAACCGACGAGCAACGCCAGTCTCCTGAGCACCGTGGTCCTGTAGCGCGTCAGGACGGTGAGTTGCAGATCTAGCGCAGGCTCATCGGCCACCACGAAAGCCGCCGCGAGGCCGGGGATCAGGGGCAGAGCGATCTCCAGGCCGGAGGTGAGCCGGCGGGCGACCTGCTCCATCTCGGCTCCGGTCAGGGCCATCGCGACAGCTATGCCTACGAACCCGAGCGCTACCAGCACCGGCATCATCAACCCTATCCGCCCGAGCCTGCGCAGCTCGTAAGGGAGCCATTCCGGGCCGATCGTTCGCTCCACCTCTAAAGTCTCTCTTGTCGCCGAGCTGTGTCCTTCACGCGTATTCCTCCTTGAGTCCGTTTCGAGGGTATCCATGCGTCACCGTCTATCTCTTTGCCATACCAGGAGCCGGTAACTGCCGTAGAGCGCCAGGGCACCGAGAGAGAGGAGCAGGCTCATACTCGCGATCCCCTCCCACACCGTCGCCCGTGCCGTCGCCTGCTCGGTGCCGAAGAAGCCGTTGGCCATGTACTCGCCGAAGGGCGTGAGGATCGTATGGCTCAGGGTGGGCATCATGTTGCCGCCCGTCGGGCTCGTCGGGATGAGGTTGCCCCAGAACCAGTAGCCGACGAAGAGGAACTGATAGAGAGGGACCCACAGGACGGCGGTGCAGGAGATGGAGAAGGCCGCCACGAATAAGAGGCCCGGCAGGTTTATCGTGGCGAAGGACGCGAGGGCGAGCGGTATGGCCGAGAGATCCCCGCGGCTCACAGCTATGTAGATGATTCCCGCCGCGTAGATCAGGAGCAGCGGCACGAGCGTCGCCAGGGTGGCACCCAGGTACTTGCCCAGGAGGCGGCTTCCCAGGGAAGCCGGCAGGGTGTCGAGTAGTTCTTCGACCTTCGTGCGCCGGTCGCGTGGCAGCCGATCCGCCAACAAGATGCCGAAGGCCACGGGGTGGAAGAACTGCACCGTCAGGGACCAGTTGGCGACGAGGTGCGGGACCAGAAGCCCCTCGCTCTCGGGGCTCCACGGGCGGAACGTGAGGTTGAGAAGCGCGAGGCTGAAGACGAGGAAGGTGATCCAGAGCGCCTTGCGTCGGACCTGCATCTTGAATTCGTAGAGCAAGGCGCCTCCCAGCGCAAAAGGTGTCTCTTTCCTCACGCTTCGCCTCCTCTCGCAAAGGATTCGGTTCTAGAAGACAGAGCCCACACGACGACGCCCATGAGTAGGGCGGTCGAGATCAGGGCGAGCCTGTTGGTGAGCCAGAAGTCCGCGCCCGCGGCGTAGGTGGTGGCGAAGAGGAACTCCGGCCTGAGCCACTCTTCGGTCAGGAACGACCCCCGGAACAGGTTCTCGAAAGCCCACAAGCCGCCCAGGATCGCCCCGCCGGTCGTGCGACCGAGTGTCAGCGACAGCAGAGCGCCCGCCGCCACGAACCACAGGAGAGGCGAGAGCCACACCAGTTGCCCCGCAAAGAAAGGCTCCGGCACCCAGAGCTCCCAGAGGCCCGTCGTATGCAAGGCGGAGGTCCAGAGGAACGCGATAAGCGCCGTCCAGAGGGCGAGCACGACGAGCCTCCTGGCGAGCGTGCCGCGGTAGCGGGTCTTGAGGGCGAGCTGCAGGTCTACGGCCGGGTCGTCCGCCGCGACGGTGGCGGCCACCACTCCAGCGGCGAGCGGCAGCCCGAGCTCGAGGGCGGCGACGAGCACCCTCGCCACCTGCGCGCCGTTCGCCCCGAGGAAGCCCATCAGGAGCGCCATGCCCCCGAAGAGGAGCAGGGCGAGCGCGGGGGTCGCGAGCCCGAGCCCCCCGAGGAGGCGCAGCTCGTAACGGGTGAGCGCCATCAGATCGTCCGGCTCCGAGCAAACACCGAGCGGTACGGCACCAGGAGGAGGGCCACGGCCAGCAGCAGGGCCGCCAGCGGAAGGAGCATTGCGTTGGCCCGCCACAGCGCCTCCATAGTCTCTGCCCAGGCGGGCTTGTCCAGGCCCGGAGCAGAGTAGGTGGCGGCCGCCAGCCTCGCGCCCCACAGCGCCATCGCGGTTAGCACGGCTGTCGATGAGCCGAAGAGCAGCGAGAGCAACAGAGCCAGCGCCGAGAAGAAGAGCATCGGTCCTATCCACAGCGAGACCAGAGGCCACAGGTCCGGGGTCCCATTGGCTACGGCCAGAACGGCGGTCGCCGCGAGCGCCAGCGCGAGGTCGTAGCCGTAGACGAGTGTGAGGCGCGCCAGCAAGATCAGCCTCGCGGGTGTTGGGGTGGAGAGCGCAATCTCCAGTGAGGGGTCGTTCTCGGGGCCGTAGACGAAGGCCACGCCGACGGCGGCGATTACAGGCGCGAAGAGGGCGAAGGTGGCCCCGGCGGCGGAGGCGCCCGTGGAGAGCAACAAGGAGACCGCCAGGCCGAGCGCCATTGTCACGGCGGAGGCGGCCCATATCTTGTTGCGTACCAACGGTATTTGTCCGACGAGCAACTGCCACGCCAGCGAGAGCTTTGAGATAGAGGAAGGCTCAGTGAGCGACGCGTGCTCCCGCTCTACCTTCGCCCACGCGCCTTCCATCACCCCGGCGGACGGCGCAGGCAGCGCCTCCGAGCGAACGACCGCGGCGTCCGAGACCGCCTCCCAGGAGGCCAGCTCCGCGCGGCAACCGGCGCAGCTCTGGAGATGTTCTCGCACGTCCTTTGCGAGTTCGTGGTCGAGCGTGCCGTTCAGGTAAGCTGGAAGCAGATCCATTGAGTGTGCAGCCTTCATCCTTACTTCTCCTTCGGGTCTTGCAGCGTCTTCCGCAGCGCCTTCTTCGCGTTGCTCAAACGGCTCTTTACGGTACCGATCTTCACGCCGAGCACCTCCGCCGTCTCGCCGTAGGAGAGCCCGTGAAAGAAGATCAGGGCCAAAACCTCCCGATGCACCGGCGAGAGATGCCCTACGTTTTTCGCCAACTCTCCCCTATCCGCTCCCACGAGCAGGCTCTCCTCCGGGCCAGGCTCCGCAGCAGGCAAGGCTGCCAATTTCTCCTCAGCGGCGAGTGGCAGCCGATTGCGACGCAGCGCGTTGTGCGCCTGGCGGCGCGCGATCCCGAAGATCCAGGTCTTAACGCTCGAACGTCCTCGATACGTGTTCGCCCCCCGCCACACCGCGACGAGCGTATCCTGAAGAATCTCTTCGGCGAGGCGCCGATCAGAGGTCAGCGTCAGCAGGTAGCGGAACAGCGAGTTCCCAAACCTGGCATACACCTTCTCCAGCGCATCCTCGTCTCCGACGGCGACCCGCGCAATGATCTCCACGTCGCCGTCAGCCGGACGATGTCTCAAAGAGAGGTTCCCCCATACCGCACCGTAGCTCGTCTCCGCCCCATCCATCTACCATATAAGTAGCGTGCGGGATCGGAAATGTTCACCTTCCAAGATCAGCTACAGCATAAAGAGTCTCTTCCAGAGTCGCTAACAAAGAAGAAGGGCCGGATTTCCCGGCCCCTCTGATGCTGCTGATAGCTGTCGGCTACACGTTACTTGACGAACTGCGCGTTCTCGGTGGAGCCGGGCAGGCCGGTGGTCGGAGTCTCCGCCGTGTCGAACTGAGCCTCCTCGGTGGAGCCGGTGAGAGCCGTGGTGGAGGCGGTGCCGCCGGCGACGACCTGGGCGACCTCGTCGAAGTAGCCCGCGCCGACCTCGCGCTGGTGCTTGGT
>CALMWA010000148.1 GCA_937873125.1 uncultured Actinomycetes bacterium
ACGCCGCGCCGCATGACGGCCAGGACCGCCGGGAGCAGCAGGATGGGCGGGAGCGCGTTGGCGAGGGCGCTGATTCCCGTGTACATCAGGGTCATGCCGACGTAGAGCGGGTTGCGGGTGTACTGGTACGGTCCTGCCTCGACGATAGTAGTCGAGGGCTTGTAGGGGTCCACGTTGGTCCCGGCGCGGCTCATCTCCCGGAAGCCGAGCAGACCGATCAGGAGCCCTCCGGCGACGAGTGGGAGGCCCAGCAACCGCCACGGGCCTCGTGGTAGGAAGTGGATCGGGCGCCGGCGGTTCAGTAGTAGCCCGGTGGCGAGAGCGCCGGCGTAGATCAGGGGCGGCGGGGCGATCACGCCCGGATTATCCGCCCCACCTTGCGTATCGTCGTTCATCTTCACGGCTCCTTTCGGTCATCCAACTACACGCGTCTACGCTACGGATCGTGGATGATCCCGGCTGCGGAGGGGCTTCAAACCTCCACCAACACCGCGTCGCCCTGGCCGCCGCCGGAGCAGATGGCCGCGAGTCCCTTGCCGCCGCCTCTACGCCCTAGTTCGTACACCAGCGTCATCAGGATGCGCGCGCCGGATGCACCTATCGGGTGGCCGAGGGCCAGCGCGCCGCCGCTGACGTTTACGATCTCCGGGTCGAGGTCGAGCATGTCCGTCGAGTGGAGCGCGACCCCCGCGAACGCCTCGTTTATCTCCACGAGGTCCAGGTCGTCCGCGCCCCAGCCGGCCTTCTCCAGCGCGAGCTTCCCGGCGTTGCCCGGAACGGTCAGCAGGTTCGGCGGCTCCTCGGCGACCTTGGCGTGGGCGACGATGGCCCCGAGCGGTTCTAGGCCGCGGCGTTCGGCGAAGGACTCGCTCGCGAGCATCAGCGCCCCGGCCCCGTCCGTTACACCGGGCGCGTTGCCAGCGGTTACGGTGCCGCCCTCGTCTATTGGCTTGAGGGCGGCGAGCTTCTCCAGCGTTGTGTCGCGGCGGATGGACTCATCGGCCTCGACGTAGGTACTCTGTCCCTTCTTGCCGGCTACTTTGACGCCCACGATCTCCTCGGCCAGCCGTCCCTCGTCCGTCGCGGCGGCGGCGCGTTGGTGGCTGCGGAGCGACCATTCGTCCTGGCGTTCGCGGGAGATATCGAACCTCTTCGCGCCGTCGGTGCCGAACCGGATCATGTTCACGTGCTCGAAGGCGTCCAGAAGTCCATCGTGCATCATGGCGTCCACCATCGCGCCGTCGCCCATACGGGCTCCCCAGCGGGCCTTCGGAAGCAGGTACGGGGCGTTCGACATGCTCTCCATACCACCGGCCAGGACCACGTCGTAGTCGCCGGCCCGGATCATGGTCTCCGAAAGCGTCGCGCTTCGCAGCCCCGAGGCGCAGACCTGGTTGAGCGTCTCCGTCGTCAGAGAGTAAGGAAGGCCCGCATGGTAGTTGGCTTGGCGGGATGGAATCTGCCCGACCCCCGCCTGCACCACGATGCCGAAGACGGAATGCTGTATCTCACCGTCCTCGACGCCGGAGCGATCCACCGCCTCCCGGATCGCCACTCCCCCAAGTTCCGCCGCGTCGAGAGACGCCAGCGCCCCGCCAAACCTGCCGAACGGTGTCCGTGCCGCCCCGAGAATAACCGCCCGTTCCAAAACAATCCCTCCAATACAAAGGCCGACTACGACAGTTTAAGCTCTCCCGGTCTGGTTTGCGTCGTACCCCTTCGCCAAAAGCGGGCGGGAGCGTGCTATCTTCTTGACGAATTGATCTCCGCGCAAAGGGAGTATCTATGAAGGTAAAGAAGCTGGATCACATAGCACTCTACATGGCGGACCGCGACGCCGCGGCTGAGTTCCTGACATCTCACCTGGGCTTTCACGTCGTGGATCACACCGACCGCTACACCCTCGTTGGGGCGGGAGGCAGGATCGGCAAACTCACCCTCTTCGATGCCCCGGAAGGCACCTCGCCCTCGCCGGGCGTCATCGAACGCATAAACATCCGCGTCTCCGATCCCGAGTCCGCCGCCGCGAAGCTGCCGCCCGAAACCAAC
Source organism: uncultured Actinomycetes bacterium (assembly GCA_937873125.1). Classification (GTDB taxonomy): domain Bacteria; phylum Actinomycetota; class Rubrobacteria; order Rubrobacterales; family Rubrobacteraceae; genus JACDDK01. The sequence goes on from CALMWA010000148.1 coordinate 2,050, forward strand.
GCCGAATCCCGCGACGGCGGATACTTCTTCACCGGCCCCGAGGGCTTACCATTCGCCCTGGTCCGGGGAGAGGGGGAGTTCACCGACTACGACCTCGAAGGCTTCGTCCTACGCTCCGGCGATCCGGAAGCGTCTGCGCGCGGCTTCGTAGATATGGGCTTCGCGCCCGGAGATGATGCGACGACGGTCATGGCCGGAGAGTACGGGCTACACCTCACCGCCTCCGCGCCGGAGATGGACGGACCGGGCATGCTCTTCCACATCGGCTGCCTGGTGGATTCCGCCGAGGATCACCGCCGGCAGGCCGAGGAGCAGGGGTTCGAGATCCAGAACTTCGTCGAAGGCCCGAACACCCTCGCCGTCTTCGTCCGCGGCCCCGAAGACGTGAGCGTCGAGTACGTCGAGCACAAACCCACCTTCTCCCTGACCTAGCCAATGCACATCCTCGTCGTGGGCGGCGGTCTGGCGGGCCTCACGGCAGCCATCCGGGACACCCAGCTCGGCGCGCAGGTTACGCTGCTCGAAAAAGGCGACCGGCTCGGTGGGTCCTTCATCTACTCTAGCGGCTACGTCTGGTCCTACAAAGATCTGCCGGCCTACCGCAGCGAAGCCCCCGGTGGCGACCCCGACCTGCAAGACCTTATCCTGGAGCGCCTCAGCCCCACCATTGGCTGGCTCGAAAGTATCACCTATCCCGCCCTCACCCACGAGACGGAAAATCCGCTCACCTTCGGCGCTCGATTCGATCCCGAGGATACAGTCGCCGCGCTCGCGGAACGCATCGAAGGCTCCGGCGGCCGGATACTCACGGACGCGGCGCTGAACGGACTCCTGAAAGATTCCGCCGGCCGCATGACCGGAGTGCGTTTCTCATCCAACGGGGAGAAGCGCGAACTGGCGGCGGACGCCGTGATCCTGGCGTCCGGCGGTTTCGCCGCCAACGAGAAGCTAGTCGGGCGCTACATTATTGGCGGACCCGGCAAGATGCGTCTGCGGGCGCATCCCCGGAGCACGGGCGACGGGTTCCTGGCAGCCCTGGATGCGGGCGCCCTCGAAAGCGGCGGCCTCGACGAGTTCTACGGCCGCAACCTGCCCGCTCCTCCCGCAGAGTTCTCCCCTGAGAAGTTCGTCGAGGTCTCCCAACTCTACGGACGGTACGCGGTCGCCATCAACGCCAACGGCGAGCGAAACACCGATGAGGCCGCCGACTGGTCCGAGACCACTCTACCTCGCGCCACCGCGCACCAGCCGGACCTGCACGCCTACTATATTCTGGACGCCGCCGGACTACAGAGCCGTGTCCGGGAGCGTACCGCCTTAGATATGGTCGAAGCGGCTCGGCGTGCCGGCGGGACCGTTTTGGAATCGCCGAGCATCGAAGGGTTCGCGGACCGGCTCTCCGAGCACGGCCTGCCAAGGGACAACGTGCTGCGAACGCTGGAGGAATACAACGCCGCCATCACTGGCGGGCGAGGCGCGGAATTGTCGCCTCCGAGGACCGGACCGGCCGCGCCGGTTCGGGTCCCGCCGTTCGTGGCCGTAGAGGTCGCGCCGACCATAACGCACACGGTCGGCGGGCTCGCGGTGGACGGCGGTTGCCGGGTACTGCGCCGGGCGGATGGATGCCCGATCCCCGGCCTGTACGCCGCCGGAGTGGAGGTCGGCGGGGTCTCCACCGGCGGATACACGAGCGGCCTGGCCTCGGCCCTCGTCTTCGGCGGGGTGGCCGCCGAATCAGCCGTCGGAGACGGTTAGGCGACCGCCGGCTGAATTCCGCGTCGGAGAGTGGCGTTCAGGCGGTCGCCGCGACGAGGTGAGCGGTTACGTCCTCCAGCGCGCCTCGCTCGGCGAAGAGACGGCGCTGCTCTTCGGCGCCGGTGCCGCCCTCCACTATCTCCAGCACTCCTTCAAGCTCCGTCTTGCACCCGAGGTCCTGGGATACGGGCGTCAGCTCCTCCGTGAGGGTCCACGCCGTTTCGCGGGCGGTCGCACTTACGCCAGTCGAGAAGTCGTGGAAGCGCGCGTCGAGACCATAGCGTATCGCGTTCCACTTGTTCTCTCCGGTGAGTAGCGGGTCCTCCGATACGTACTGGTCGGCGGTCGCGACGAGGCACTGGGCGAGGGCGGCGAGAGAAGCGGTTCGGGCAACGTCGGTCTGGGCGTCCGGCGTCCGAAGCTCCACGGTTCCGAGCTTCGGGTGGGGGCGCGCGTCCCACCAGCACCAGGAGTAGTCGGGGATGAGCCTGGCTCTTATCAGGGTGTCAACATAACGCTCGAAGTCTCTCCAGCCGCCGAACGCCGGGGGCAGCCCCGAGCGCGGGACCAGCTCGAAAACCTTGGCCCGCACCGAGGCTAGGCGCGTATCCCGGCCGTTCCAGAAAGGGGAGTTGGCCGAGAGAGCGAGGAAGAGCGGCACGTGCTGTGAGAGTGCGGAGACTGCCCGTATCGCGTGTTCGGCGTCCGGGACAGCAACGTGGATGTGCAGGCCGTAGATCGCCTGCATTCGGGCCGTCCACCCCATCCGCTCCTCCACCTGCCGGTAGCGCTCATCCGCCGTGATCTCCTGCTCGACGGAATCACTGAAGGGATGCGTCCCCGCCGCCGCGAGCCGCGCCCCGCACCCCTCGACGAGCTTCCTTACCCGGCTCCGCGCGGCCGACAGCTCTCCCGTCAACTCCGGCACCGTGGCACACACCGGGGAGCGGACCTCCAGGCACGAGGCGGAGAGTTCGGAGGCCACGGTCTCGGCGGAGAGCCCGGCCGCGTCGCGGGCGGCGAGGACGGCTTCGATCTTCGGCGTCAGCGCGAGCGAACCGGGGTCCACGAGCTGGAACTCCTCCTCCACCCCGACGGTGTAAGGGGCGCTCGCACCGAAGTTGATCTCCATCCGGCTACTCTAGCATCTCACCGGCGCTCCTTCGGAGCTTGCAACACCCGCCTCCGCGCACGCGATACCTCAAGCTATACTGCGCCTTCCAGCCACCCGACCGCGAAGGAGCCGCTTGCCCGAGCTTGACTGGATAGGGAGAGAACACGTACTGGACCTCGCCGGCAAAGTGCCGGTACATTCTCTGCGCCACATCCCGGAGAAATCCCTGCATCCCGGCTCCGGGAACAGGATCGTTCACTCGGACAACCTCCGGGCGCTGAAAGCCCTCCTGCCCCGTTACCGGGGACGTGTGAAGCTCGTCTTCATAGACCCGCCGTACAACGCCGACGACGAGCGCTGGGTCTACGCAGATCATGGCTACACGCCGGAGCTGAAGCCGTTGCTCGGCGAGGTCGGCAGGGAGGAGGAAGACCCGCTCCGGCACGACAAGTGGCTGTGCATGATGTATCCGCGCCTCGTACTGTTGCGGGACCTTCTCGCGCCGGACGGTAGCATCTTTATCTCCATCGGCGACAACGAGATGCCCCGACTGAGGATGCTCATGGACGAAGTCTTCGGCGCCCGGACCTTCCTGGGGTGCGCCGTCTGGGAGAAAGGCCCCCCGGCGCGCACCGAAGAAGGCTTCCTCACGAGTACCCACAACTACATCGTGATCTACGCCAAAGAGGGTCAGCGGACATCAAATTCAGAGAACCTTACTACCTGGTGGACTAGTGAGGACTTCGGCGACAGCGAAGAAGCCCGTCACGAGCTGGAGGCGCTCTTCCCAGAGGCGCGAGACCTCTTTACCATCCCGAAGCCTGTACGCCTGATCCAGCGCATCGTGCAGGCCGCCACGGACCCCGACACCCGAGACATCGTCCTGGACTGCTTCGCCGGTTCGGGGACCACCGCGCACGCGGTCTTGAAGCAGAACGAAAGAGACGGTGGCGACCGGCGCTTTATCCTCGTGGAGATGGAGGACTACACCGAAAAACTCACCGCCGAGCGAATAAGGCGGGTTATCAGAGCGTGGGACGGCGAGCCTCGACAGGAGGCGAAGACCGGCTTCGAGTACTACGAGTTGGGTGAGAGGCTCCACATCGGGGAATAGAGAGCGGACCTCTATACCGCCGTTCCTCGGAACCGGCGCTCCTGCTCCCTCACCACATGCCGGTAGTCCACCTTCTAGTAAAATACGGTTCTAGAGAAACTACCTTTGGGGAAAGGTGAGGATCGTGGCGAATATCGGGAACTACGAGCAGACCTACGCGGGTTTCGACTGGGAGACGCCGGAGAGGTTCAACTTCGGGCGCGACGTGGTGGATCGGTGGGCCGCGCAGGACCGGCCGGCCATGATCTGGCTCGGGGTCGGCGGCGAGGAGCGCCGCCTGGACTTCGAGCAATTCTCCGTACTCTCCAACAGGTTCGCGAACGCCGCCCGAGACTTGGGCATTGAGCGCGGCGACCGGGTGATGGTCCTCCTCGGCAAGGTCCCAGAGTGGCACGCCATCCTGACCGGCCTCCTGAAGCTCGGCGCCATCGCCATCCCCTGCGCCCCGCAACTCCGGGCCGGCGACCTGAAGTTCCGGGCGGAGCACTCCGGCTCCGTGGCCATCGTCTCCGGTCCGGAAGGCATCGAAGCTGTCGAGACGTTGCGCGGCGATGTCCCCGGCCTCAAGCACTTCGTCTCTTTCGGAGGGGAACGCGACGGCTGGGAATCGTTCGACGGGCTGATGGACGCCGCCTCGGACGAGTTCACCGCCGAAGACACGGCGGCGGAGGACGGCGCCTTCATCCTTTACACCTCCGGGACCACGAAGCACCCGAAGGGAGTTTTGCACACGCACGGCTACACGCACGCGAAGTGGATGCAGGCGAAGTACTGGCTGGACTTGCAGGAGGGCGACCGGCTGTGGTGTACCTCCGGGACGGGATGGGCCAAGAGCATCTGGAACGTTTTTCTCGGGCCGTGGAGTCAGGGGACGGAGATCTTCTTCCACGAGGGCGGCTTCGACCCGGCCGAACGCCTGGACCTCATCGAACGCTACGGCATAACCGTCCTCTGCCAGGCCCCCACCGAGTACCGGCTCCTCGCCAAGACCCCGGAGCTCGAACGCGCGAACCTCTCCTCCATCCGCCACGCCGTCTCCGCCGGAGAGCCGCTCAACCCGCCCGTCATCGAGCGCTGGAAGGAGCTGCACGGCCTGACCATCTACGACGGCTACGGCCAGACGGAGAACACCCTGCTCGTCGCCAACTACCCCGGCCTCGAAGTCCGGCCCGGTTCGATGGGCAAGCCCTCGCCCGGCTGCGACGTCAAGGTCATAGACATGGACGGGAACGAGTGTCCGCCGGACGAGCCGGGAGACATCGCGCTCGCCGGACGCATCCCCTGTCTCTTCAAGGAATACTGGGAGCAACCCGACGAGACACAAGGCACGTTCCGCAACGGTTACTACCTCACGGGTGACCGGGCGTACCGCGACGCAGACGGTTACATGTGGTTTGTGGGGCGTTCGGACGACGTGATCCTCTCTGCGGGGTACAGGATCGGGCCGTTCGAGGTCGAGAGCGCGCTAATAGAGCACCCGGCCGTCGTCGAGAGCGCGGTCGTCCCCGCGCCGGACGAGGACCGGGGCAGCGTCGTCAAGGCGTATATCGTGCTCGGAAAGGACTACGAGGCGTCGGATGAACTGGCGAAGGAGATCCAGGACTACTGCAAGGCGCACACCGCGCCGTACAAGTACCCGCGCAAGATAGAGTTCATCGCCGAGTTACCGAAGACGACGAGCGGCAAGATCCGGCGCGTCGAGCTACGCCAGCGAGAGACCACCAGCGCGTAGATGCCAGACCTGCGCGTTCTCGCGGATACGCTGGCGGACGAAGACTTCTGCTACCTGACGACCACGGGGCGACGGACGGGCCGGCCGCACATGATCGAGATCTGGTTCGCGGCAGAGGACGGCACCCTCTATATGCTCTCCGGCGGACGCGACCGCTCGGACTGGGTGAAGAACCTGATCGAGACTCCGCGGGTGACGGTCCGTATCGCGGGCGAGACCTTCGAGGGCGAGGCCCGAGTGGTCGAGGACACAGAGGAGGACGAGCCAGCGCGCCGGCTCCTGGTCGAGAAGTACGAGAAGAGGCCCGGCAGCCTGGACAACTGGCGGCGCACAGCATTGCCGGTCGCCGTGGACCTCCTCTAACGCAACATTCATCGAGGCCACCACCGTCTCCTATACTCACATCGTGCGAAATGTAAAGAAAAACGACCTGCCGGAGAAGACTTGCCCGGTCTGCGGACGGCCGTTCCGGTGGCGCAAGAAGTGGGCGAGAGACTGGGAGTCGGTGGTGTACTGCAGCGACCGGTGCCGCTCGGCCGCAAAGACCTCACGCAGAACGGAACGGCCCTAGCGCAGTGCGAGCCCGTCCCGCCACGCCCGCGGAAGGTCCGGAGATAGTCCGCATCTACAACCAGGGCATCGAGGAGCGCATCGCCACCTTCGAGACGCGCCCACGCTCGGTCGAGGACATCCAGGCATGGTTCGATGGCGCTTATCCGACTGTGGTAGTGGAGGACAACGACGAGGTTCTGGCGTTCGCGACCACCTCCGCCTACAGTCCCCGCGGGTGCTACGCGGGCGTCGCCGAGTTCTCGGTCTACACCGCCCGCGAGGCGCGAGGCCGGGGAGCGGGCCGGATGGCGATGCAAACGCTCATCGAAGCGGCGGAGAGGGCCGGCTTCTGGAAGCTCGTCTCGCGGGTCTTCGTGGAGAACGCGCCGAGCCGGAGGCTGCTACGTTCCGTGGGCTTCCGCGAGGTTGGCGTCCACGAGAAACACGCCCGGCTGGATAGCGTGTGGCGCGACGTGGTGATAGTGGAGCGGCTGCTGACGGTTTCGGATCCGTAGTAATCGAGCCTAACGCCTGCAGCGCAATACTTTTCCCTTGTCAGAGGCAACCTCTGCGAGATAATCTTACGCGGCCGGACGAGGCGCCCGGCATACTGACCAGCATACGAGGACGAACGGAGACGACATTGCAGGACTTCACGCCGATCAGTGGTCTCGTTGGAGGACTACTAATAGGCCTGGCGGTAACGTTGATGCTGCTCCTGAACGGCCGCATTGCCGGGATCAGCGGCATCGTCAGCGGCCTGCTCACCCTGCGCCTGCAGGAGACCCCGTGGCGCGCGGCGTTCGTGGCGGGGCTCGTTCTCGGCGCCCTCGCCTACATCCTGACGCCGGGCGGAGGCGGAGCCGTGCAGGTAGCCGCATCGTTGCCGACAATACTTATTGGCGGACTACTCGTCGGGTTCGGCACCCGTCTGGGCTCCGGCTGTACCAGCGGCCACGGCCTCTGCGGCATGGCGCGCTTCTCCAAACGCTCCATAACCGCCACCGCCGTCTTCTTCGGCGTGGCGATGCTCACCGTGTACCTGACCAGCCACGTCCTCTGATGGCAACCGGCACGTTGCGGGTACTCGCCGCTCTAGCATCGGGCCTCATCTTCGGGCTGGGGCTTGCGATCTCCGGCATGATGAACCCGGCGAAAGTCATAGGCTTCCTCGACGTCGCGGGGGACTGGGACCCGACCCTGATCTTCGTCATGGGCGGCGCGCTGCTCGTCACCATCCCCGCCTACCGCGTGATCCTGAAGCGCCAACGCCCCATCCTGGAAGATAACTTCTCCCTGCCAACGAAAAAGACCCTGGACGCATCCCTCATCGGCGGCTCCGCACTCTTCGGCGTCGGCTGGGGCCTCGTCGGGTTCTGCCCCGGCCCGGCCGTCGCGGCTCTCGGCACGGCCCTTCCCTCCGTGCTCGCGTTTATCGCGGCGATGCTAGCGGGGATGGGCCTACACGCCTGGATCTCCGCGCGCAAGGCTGGCTAGAGAGCCCGCTAAGGCGTTTGCTATGGAGCCCGCAATAACGCCGCGAGCTGCATCAAGCTCCCAGCCATCCGTGGCCCGTACCAGGTGAGCAGCTTCCCGTCCACGAGGTGTATCCGGTCCGAGCGAGCGGCGGGGATGTTCAGCGCGTGGAACTCCGGCAAGTCCTCCGCGCTGAACGGATAAGGCTCGTCCGGGAGCAGCACTACCTCCGGCTGCAACGCCTCGATCTCCTGCAGCGTCACCGCCGGGTAACGCGTCGAACCACCGCACACGTTCTCGCCGTCGCACGTCTTCAGGACGTCGTGGACGTAGGTATCCGAGCCGATGCTCATATACGGTCCCTTCCAGATCGGGACGAACACCCGCCGCGCTGTCCTGGTCTGCGTCCGTAGCCTCTCCAACGTGCGCTCGATCGGTTGCAGTACTTCCTCCACCAGCGGAGCCTCGACCTCTCCAGCTAACTCCCGCAACATCTCCACCGCATCCACAACTGTCTCCGGCGAACCGAGGAAGACCGGGACTCCGGCCTCCATGAGCGCCTCAACGTCCTCCCGTGTGTTTTCTTCCCGGACTGCGACGATGAGGTCCGGCTCCAGTTCCAGCACGCGAGCTACATCCACCCTCTTAGTGCCGCCGACTTTCGCCACCTTGCCAACCGCTCGTGGCGGCTGCGTACAGTAGCGGGTACGACCGACGAGCTTATCTCCCACCCCGAACGCGAAGATCGTCTCCGTCAGACTCGGCACCAGGCTGACGATGCGCCGCGGCGTCAGACCCTGGGCCACGCTCTAGACCTCCTTGAAGATACGCTCCGAAGCGGAGATAGGGTCGAGATCGCGCACGTAGACCTGCTCCATGATCTCCGTGTCTTCCCGGTCCAGACGCTCGTGCATCTCCTTCTCCAGCCGGTTCGTCGCCCACGAAACGACGAACTCCCGCAGAGCCGCCCGCCGGCGTTCCTCTAACTTTCCGCTCTCCTTGAGGTACGAGCGATGCTTCTCTATGGTCTCCTTCAACTCCTCGACGCCCTCGCCGGTGTCGCCGCGGGTCATCACGATAGGCGGGAACCACGGGTCGGGGTCGAGCTCGTGCCCGATCTCCAGGATCGAACGCACCTCGGAGGCGGCGCCCTTCGCCTGCGGATGGTCCGCCTTGTTGATGCAGAACACGTCCGCTATCTCCATGACGCCAGCCTTCAAGGCCTGCACCGCATCCCCCGCCCCCGGCTGCAAAGCCAGCACGACCGTATCCGCCGCCGACGCGACCTCCACTTCCCCCTGCCCCACTCCGACCGTCTCGTAGAGCACCACGTCGCACCCGTAAGCCTCCATTGCCAGAGCGGCGAGCCGCGAGCCGCCCGCGAGCCCCCCCAGATGCCCCCGACTCCCCATCGAGCGTATAAACACCCCAGGGTCCAGAAAATGGTCCGAGAGCCGGATGCGATCTCCGAGAATAGCTCCCTTAGAAAACGGGCTCGACGGGTCGACCGAGACCACGCCCACCGTCTTATCCTCCTCACGGTACAGCTTGATCAGCTTCGCGATAATGCTGCTTTTCCCTACCCCTGGCGGCCCCGTGAAGCCGATGGTAACGGCGTCGCCGGACTTCGGGTAGATCTCCGCGACGATCTCCTTGGCCTCCGGGTCCTCGCGCTCGATCTTCGAGATCACCCGCGCCAGCGCCCGCTTGTCCCCCGAGAGCAGTCGCTCCACAAGGCCGTCAGAGGACAAGAAATCCTCCATTGCGTGTACCGAACATCCGCTAATATTAGCAGCATGACCAAGACGATCCAGATAAAAACGTCCCGGACGAGTTGCACCGGACGCTCAAGGAGCCGGCGGCTTGGGAAGGCATGCCGCTCTCGGAGATAGAGCAGGTAGCGAAGCCCAAGATGAAAGAATGGCTGGAACGGGTGGCAAAGCTCGAACCCATGGAGGTAGACGAACCGCCGGCAATCACGATTCGAAGGATGCGGGACGCCGTGGAGGTCTACGAACAGTAAAAGAGGCTCCTCGAAAGGAGCCTCCGTCAGCAGCGTTCCCGGTTCGAATTAACCCTCCAGCAGCAGGCTCTCCGGGTCTTCGATCAGCTCCTTGATCCGCACCAGGAAGCCGACCGCCTCCGAGCCGTCTATGACGCGGTGGTCGTAGGAGAGGGCCACGTACATCATCGGACGGACCTGGATCTCGCCGTCTACGACCATCGGCCTCTCCTGGATCTTGTGCATCCCCAGTATCGCCACCTGCGGCATCGTGAGGATCGGCGTCGAGAGCAGGGACCCGAAGATCCCGCCGTTGGTGATGGTGAACGTACCGCCGCGCAGGTCTTCGAGCCCCAGCTTGCCGTCGCGGGCCTTCGTGGCGAGGTCGGCTATCCCCTGCTCTATCCCGGCGAAGCTCTTACGATCCGCATCGCGCAACACCGGCACCACAAGCCCCTCGTCCGTAGAGACCGCCACCCCGAGGTCGTAGTACTTCTTCAAGACCAACTCGTTTTCCTGAAGCTCGGCGTTGACCTTCGGGAACGCCTTGAGAGCACCTATCGCCGCCTTGGCGAAGAAGCTCATGAAGCCCAGGCGCGCGCCGGTGCGCTCCTGGAAGGCATCCTTGCGGCGCTTGCGAAGCTCCATTACGGCGCTCATGTCCACTTCGTTGAACGTGGTGAGCATGGCGGCGGTCTGCTGCGACTCGACGAGCCGCTGGGCGATAGTGAGCCGGCGCCGCGACATGCGTACCCGCTCTTCAAGATCCGCCCGGCCGTTCTGGGAGGCGGGCGCCGCCGGCTTCTCGGCCTTGCCGTCGCGCTGCTCGGACGTCTCGGGAGCGGAGGCGCCGCCCTGGTCTTGCTCCCGGATCAGGCGCTCCACGTCGTCGCGGGTTATGCGCCCGCCCGACCCGCTGCCGGAGACCTCCGCGAGCTGGATATCGTATTCCTCGGCCAGCTTACGCACCGAGGGCGAGGCCCGTCCGGCGCCGTCCTCCATCTCCCGGTGACCGTTCGTTTCCTCATCGCCGGCTACTTCGGTCTCTGTTTCGGCGTCCGCTTCGGGCTCCGACTGCTCGGCCTGGGCCTGCTCATCTTCGGAATCTTCCGCTTCTTCACCGGAGTCCTGCTCGGGCTGGTCGCCCCCGGCTTCGCCCTCACCGATGGTGCCGATCACATCGCCGACGTTGACGGTGTCGCCTTCTTTGCTGGCGATTGATTCCAGAACGCCGTCCTGCTCGGCTTCGACTTCGAAGTTGATCTTGTCGGTCTCTAGCTCCACGAGCGGGTCGCCGGACTTCACGGCGTCGCCCTCGCTCTTCAACCACTTGCCGACGGTCGCGTCGGCGACCGACTCCCCTAGCTCGGGGACGTGTATCTCAACAGCCACGGCTCACTCTCCCTCTCTGATCTTATTTTCCGCGACACGGTTCCGTGCGCCCCGGCTCTATTCGCTCTGGGCCGAGGCCCGCACCTGGGTCTCGTCAACGGAGCGCTCTTCGTCCAGATGCTCCCCATCAACGCTCTCGAAGGCCTCCCGGATGATCTCGGCGTGCTCCTGCTTGTGGAACTTCGCCGACCCTTGAGCCGGGCTGGGCCGTCCGGGCTTGCCGACGTACCGCACTGGCAAATCGCCGACGATACTGCGCAACCGCGGCTCGACGAACGACCAGGCGCCCATGTTCTTCGGCTCTTCCTGAACCCACAGCACCTCTCGCAGGTTCGGATATCCGTCGAGCAGTTCGCCCACCCGCTCCTCCGGGAACGGGTACAGAAGCTCTATCCGGGCGACGGCGGTGTCAACGGCCTCCTCCCGGTACTCGCTGCCCGCGAGCTCCGTGTAGACCTTCCCGGTGCATAGTATGAGCCTCTCGATCGACTCCGCCCTCTTCCGTGCCTCCGCGTCGTCCAGCATCGGCTGGAACGACTCTTCGGACAGATCCTCCAGCTTCGAGGCGGCCATCGGGTGGCGCAAGAGGCTCTTCGGCGCCATGATGATGAGCGGGCGCTTCTGATCCTTGAGCGCGGCCTGGGCGCGCAGGATGTGGAAGTACTGGGCCGCCGTGGTGAGGTTGGCTATCCGCACGTTCTCGTTGGCCGCGAGTTGCAGGTAGCGCTCCAGGCGCGCGCTGGAGTGCTCCGGTCCCTGGCCCTCGTAGCCGTGCGGCAGAAGCATCACCAGCCCCGAGGTCTGGCCCCACTTCGCCTGCCCGGAGACGATGAACTGGTCGATCATCGGCTGGCCGACGTTGGCGAAGTCGCCGTACTGGGCTTCCCACAACACCAGAGCGTCATCGGAGTTGACCGAGTAACCGTACTCGAAGCCGATCACCGCGATCTCCGAGAGCGGGCTGTTGTATATGGAGAACGACGCCTTCGCCTGCGGGATGCTCTGCAGCGGCACGTACCGCTCGTCGGTCTTCGCGTCGTAGAGGACGGCGTGGCGCTGGGAGAACGTCCCGCGCTCCGTATCCTGGCCCGTTATGCGAACCGGGGTGCCGTCTTCCAAGAGCGACGCGAAGGCCAGCGCCTCGGCGTGCGCCCAGTCTACGCCTCCTCCGTCTCCGTTGAGCTCGCCCCGGCTCTTCTGCATCAGGCGGTCGAGCTTGGAGTTCGGCGTGAAGCCCTCGGGGCGTTCGAGAAGCGCCTTATTCAACTCCGCGAGTCGCTCGGCCGGGACGGCGGTCTCGGGAACCTCGACGAGCGGCGTATACGGCTCGTCGCTGAAGGTATCGTCTTCGGCGATGCCGTCGTTCGGTTGCTTCTGCGCCTCGGCCATGTCCGACATGATCTCCTCGACCATCGCGTCGGCCTCGCCGTCTTCTATGACCCCGCGGCGTTCGAGCTCCTTCGCCCACAGCTCGCGCACCGTCGGGTGGTTGCGGATGGTCTCGTACATCAGCGGCTGGGTGTAAGCCGGTTCGTCGCCCTCGTTGTGGCCGAAGCGGCGGTATCCGATGAGGTCGATCATGAAGTCCTTGTCGAACTCCTCGCGGTAGGCGTGGGCCAGACGAGTGGCCGCCAGGCACGCCTCCGGGTCGTCGGCGTTGACGTGGATCACCGGGATCTCGTACCCCTTCGCCAGGTCGCTGGCGTAGGTCGTGGAACGGGCGTCTTGTCTCTCGGTGGTAAACCCGATCTGGTTGTTGGTGATGATGTGTATTGTTCCACCCGTCTTGTATCCGGGCAGCCGCGAGAGGTTCAACGTCTCCGCCGAGACACCCTCGCCAGGGAACGCCGCATCGCCGTGCAACAGTATCGGGAGCGCAGCCTCGACGTCTAGAGCCGGTGGTCCGGCATCACTCCGGTCCTCCTGCGCGGCGCGGGCCATCCCCTCGACCACCGGGTTGACGTGCTCCAGATGGCTCGGGTTCGGAGCGAGGTTGATGAGGACTTCCTCGTCGGCCTCCGTGTTGTCGAGGTGGAATCCCCGGATGCCGAGGTGGTACTTCACGTCCCCGACCCACGCACCGCCAGGGCTGCCGGCGGCAGACGGCTGCTCGCCCTTGTCCGGCTGCTGGAACTCGCCGAAGATCTTGGAGTACGACTTGTCCATTACGTGCGCCAGCACGTTCAGGCGGCCCCGGTGCGCCATGCCCAGCGTCACCACTGGGGTACCGACGTCGGCGGCGGACCGGATCAGACGGTTCAGCATCGGCACGACCATGTCGTTGCCCTCGACGGAGAACCGTTTCTGCCCGAGGAACGTCTTGTGGAGGAACTTCTCGAAGGTGTCAACCCGCGTGATCCTCTGCAGCAGACGCTTGGCGCTCTCACCTTCGAGTCGCTTGGCGAAGCGCTCGGACTCGACGGCCTCGCGCAGCCAGAACCGCTCTTCCGGATCGTGGACGTGGCCGAAGTCGTAGCCGGTGGTGTTGCAGTAGATCCTGCGAAGCTCGTCCACCGCTTCTCTCGCGTTGGAGGTGCGCTCGGCGATCGGCCCGCCGATGATGACCGTCGGTAGGATCTCGAGATCCTCGTCGGTTATCCGGTAGAACTCCGGGTCGAGCGTCGGGTCTCCGGGCGGCTCGCTGCCCAGCGGGTCCAGATGCGCGGCCCGGTGTCCGAAGTCTCTTATGTGCCGGATGTGCTTCGAAGCCCCCACGGCCTTCTCCACGTCCATCTCGGGAGCGACCTGACCGTTCGAGCTCGGGGTGTCCAGACGCGGCGGGCTCCAGCTCTCGAAGAACTCGCGCGTGCGTTCGTCCACGGAATCCGGGTCTTCGCGGTAGCTCTCGTAGAGCTCCAACACGTAGCCCAGGTTCGGCCCAAAGAATTCTCTCTCCGACAGGTCTGCCAACAGGATCACACCCTCACGTTGCGGTAACTTGTTTTGCGGCGAAACTCTAGCGGTGCCCGAAGGGTGGCGCGGTCCGTTCCCGCGCCTGTCTGCTTCGCGCTCTTCGCTAGGCAACTAACCATCGTAATGTCCTAATCATACCCCACATCACAAGCGCCGTACTTACCCTAAACATCCGCTTTCCAGGCCTGCTTCGCACACCTGCTAGTTGAGCCGGAGCAGCGCGAGCCGCAGGTCGTCGGCCATCCCGCTGTGGCCGTGCTTCTCGGACTGGCCGATACCCTTTTCGTAGGCCGCCCGCGCCTCGTCCTCGCGCCCGAGCCGCGCCAATACCTCGCCGAGCCGGGCGTAGGCGTTCCCCTCGTCCTCGTGGGCGTTGACGTACCGCTGTAGGACCGCGGCTTCGTCCTCGTCGCGCCCGGCCTTACCGTACTCGTTCGCCAGGGCCATAAGGCCCGTGGGGTTATCTGGATTGTCCGCCAGCATCCGCTCGAAATACGATATGCGATCCTCCATGATCCGCTCCTCCCAAAACGTGTGCGCCGGTGGTTTAGTATAGGGCACCATGAACAGAGATCCCGAACAGCAAAGACGCTTCGAGACCCGCGCCGTCCACTCCGGCGAACGCCGCGCCCGTCACAAGGAAACGGGGACGAACGGGCCGGGCACCTTCTACCCCGTCTCGACCCCGATCTACGCCTCCACTACCTTCTCGCACCCGAACATCGAGACGACCGACCGGGTACTGGGCGGCGAGGAGCCGGGCTACAGCTACGCCCGCTACGACAACCCCACCGTCACCGCATTCGAGCGCGCCATCACGTCGCTGGAGGGCTCGGAAGAAGCGCGAGCGTTCGCGTTCGGCTCCGGGATGGCGGCGATGCACGCGGCGCTGGCCGCAGCGGAGTTGACGAGCGGCGCGACGGTGCTCGCAGCGGAGCAGCTCTACGGCTCCACGGCGACGCTACTGGTGCAGGTCTTCGGCGCGGCGGGCGTCGAGGTGTGCTTCGTGGATTGCTACGACCTCGGAGCGGTCGAGAAGAGAGTCCGGGAGAAGAGCCCTCGAGCCGTAGTGATAGAGTCTATCTCCAACCCGCTATTGCGCGTCTCGGACGTGCCGGCCATCGCCCAGATCACGCAGGCAGCGGGCGCCGCCCTGATAGTGGACAACACTTTTGGTACTCCCTACTTGCAGCGGCCCCTGGACCTCGGGGCGAACATCGTGGTCCACAGCGCGACCAAGTACCTCTCCGGCCACGGCGATATCACCGCTGGTCTCGTCGTCACCGGCGCTCCGTACGACGGGGCGGTCGAGCAGTTGCGGAAGCTGGTGGGCGGCGTGATCGGGCCGTTCGAAGCCTGGCTCGCCCACCGGGGCTTGAAGACCCTCCCACTTCGCATGTCCCGCCAGTGCGAGAACGCGCGCGAGATAGCCTCCTGGCTCAACTCCCATCCGAAGATCGCGCACGTCAACCACCCGTCTCTGAAAGACCACCCGGACACCGAAGTCGCCCGACGCGTACTCTCGGATACGGGGGGTCTGGTCTCGTTCGAGCTGGCGTCCGGCGGAGCCGAGGGCCGGGAAGCTGCTTTCGCGTTCCTCAACTCTCTTGAGTTGTGCGTCAAGGCGCCGAGCCTCGGGGACGTGTACACGCTGGCGATCCACCCGGCGACATCTTCGCACCGGGAGCTATCCCCGTCGCGCCGGGAGCGGCTGGGGGTAAAGGAGAGCCTGATCCGGATGTCGGTCGGCATCGAGCACCCGCAGGATTTGATCTCCGACCTCGAACAGGCTCTGGAGAAGATCTAGCCGCTCCGATCAGAGGACCGCGGCCTGCGAAGGTCTGTGGCCCACGAAGACCTCGGCGCGCTCGCCCCCGGTCGAAGGATCTTCGACGACCGTGGCCTCGAAGCCCACGTCTTCGAGCAGCCGCAGCCAGGTCGCGCGCGGGAAGATGCCAACCTTCTGGCGGTCCACGACGGTACGGAGCTCGTCTCCCTCCTTGAGGGCCAGGATGAACTCGTAGCTGACCTCGGTGTCGTCCGGGTCGGCGTCCCAGGTCCATTCCATGTACCTGACACCCCGCTCGCCGGCGTCACGCCCCTCGTGGGTGGTCTGGGGCTGGAAGGTCTCGGCCACGTAGTCTGGCACGATCACCACCACGCCGCCGGGTTTGCAATGCTCGTGGGCGGTGAGCAGGGCCGCGCGCAGGTCTTCCTCGCTCGTCATGTACATGATGGCGTCGTGGATCAGGACGCCATCGAACGTCCGGCCGAGGCGCAACGTCCGCATGTCGCCCTCGATGTGTTCGAGCCCGGGGTTCTGTTTCTCGCTCTCCGCGAGCATCGCGCCTGAGATGTCTGTCAGCGTGAGCGTAAAGTCTCTCTTGAGAAACCAGGCGACATTACCACCGCCGCTGCCTAATTCGAGTACGGACTTCGCATTCTCGGCCTGGAAGAGATCCTTGAAGAAACCGGCTTCGTCCGCGTAGTCTTCGGTCGGCGAGACCAGTTGCCACCAGCCGGCCAGCTCGGCGTACAGTTTCGGGTGTACGTCGCTCACGCCGGCACCCGCCCGGCTACGCGATGGTAGACCAGCCCGTAGTAGAAGTCACCGGAATCGGCGAGGGCTTCGAGGCCGATCCCCCACTCCTCGCATTCGGCGGCGGTGATGCGGCCCGCCTCCAGCGCGGCGTCGGCGAGGCGGCCGAGTAGCTCGCGGGTGTACGGTCCGTAGCCATCGTCGGTCCACAGGAACGAACGCCGGGGCAGCGGCTCCAGACCGGCCTCGCGCAGCAGCGGGCGCACGCCGAGCGTCAGGGTAGTCTTGAGGTCGCGGCCGTCCTTGTCGAGTACGCGGCGCGCCAGGTCGAAGCGGGGGAAGTTCACGGCGTCGGTCTGCAGGTCCTGCTCGATAAAGGCCAGCACGCCGCCCGGCGCGAGACGGGACGCGAGGTCCCGCACCAGCGCGGCGGTCTGCCCATCGTCCAGGTAGGGCACGACCACGGAGGAGAGGATCAGACCGAACCGGAGACCGGGCTCGAACGGAAACGAACCGGCGTCCAGCGCATCCCACCGTCCCAGAATCAACTTCCCGCTAGCGTTCGCCCCGGCGTTCGCGCGGGCTTCCGACTCGGCGTATTCGCGGGCGGCGGCGAGCATGCCCTCGCTCTTGTCCGTGGCGTGGACGGTCGCGCCGGGTAGGAGCCGGGCGATGCGGCGGGAGAGCGCGGCCGTCCCGCACCCCACCTCCAGGACGTTAGCGGGGGGCGGTTCGAGGAGCGGGACCACCAGTTCGTCGAACATAGAGTCGGAGGCCGCCTCGCGGGCGCGGTCCTCCAGGCGTTCGGCGGCGGCGCGGGCTTCGCCGCTCAGGTCCAGGTCGCGGTAGTGGGGGATGCCTTCTATCTTCACGCCGGTTCCTCTCTCCGAGCCTCAGTTTAGCCCGAGACCGTTGCGCCGGATACGGGCTCCTGCGAGAGTATATTTTGGTAACGGCACAAGAGGAGGTTTGTGGCTATGGCACGGACACACTATTTCCCGGAAGACCGGGTCCACTACGTCTGGGACAACGAGCTGGAGCCGGTGATCACGGCCGCGCCGGGCGATACTGTCGTATACCGGACACGCGAGGTCTCGGACGGTCAGATCTCACCGGACTCGACCGCCGACGCCCTCGCCACCTTCGACTGGGACCGCGTCTACCCGCTCTCCGGTCCCGTCGCCGTGGAGGGCGCGGAGCCCGGCGACACGCTGGTCGTCGAGGTGGTGGACATTCACACCGCCGGATGGGGCTGGACGGCCGTCATCCCCGGTTTCGGGCTCTTGCCGGAGGACTTCCCGGACGCCTACCTGAAGATATTCGACCTCTCCAACGGCGACTACACCCTCTTCAACGACGACATCGCCATCCCGATAGATCCGTTCTTCGGCACGATGGGCGTCAACCCGAACGATCCGGCGAAGCCCGCCATCATGCCGCCGGGACCTTTCGGCGGCAACATGGACACCCGCCACATCACGAAGGGCTCCGTACTGTACCTGCCGGTGCAGATGCCCGGCGCGCTGTTTTCCTGCGGCGACGCGCACGCGGCGCAGGGCGACGGCGAGGTCTGCGTAACCGGCATCGAGAGCCCGATGTACGCGGCCCTACGCTTCGATCTCATGAAGGGCAAGAGCATACCCGCGCCGCAGTTCCAGACGCCCGGCGCGCTGACCCCCTGGTCCGAGGGCGCCGGCTGGTACGCCACGATGGGCGTCAACCCGGACCTGATGGTCGCGGCGAAGGACTCGTTGCGGGCGATGGTCGAGCACATCAGCACGATTTACGGGTTGGAGCCGGTCGAGGCCTACGTGCTGGCGAGTCTGGTGGTGGACTTGAAGATCAGCGAGATCGTGGACCAGCCGAACTGGATCGTCTCCTCCTACCTGCCACTGGCTATATTCAGCTAGGCTATCAGGCCTTAGCTTCTACGCAAAACCAACCCTTACAGGAGGAGATGCGATGCCGGGTCCGGAAGCCCTCGCCTTTGACATGTACGGCACGCTGGTGGACCCTATCGGGATCCAGAAAGAACTGGAGAGCTTCCTCCCGGAGGGCGCGTCGTCCGTCTCCGCGTCGTGGCGGCAGAAGCAGCTCGAATACACGTTCCGCCTCACCGCAATGGAACGCTACGAGGACTTCGAACAGGTAACGCGCCGTGCCCTGGGCTACGCGCTCGCCGCAGCCGGTAAAGAGCTGGAAGCCGGGCAGAAGGACACGCTCATGCAGCGCTACAACGACCTGGAGCGCTTCCCCGACGTCGTGCCGGGGCTCGAACGTCTCAAGGAGGCCGGGCACGCCATGATCGTCTTCTCCAACGGCACCCCCCGCATGCTCGAAGCGCTCATGGACGCCGCTGAGTTGCGCCCGTACTTCCAGCGGTTCGTGAGCGTGGACGAGGTGGGGATCTACAAGCCCTCCCCGAAGGTCTACCAGCACGCCGCGCAGCGGTTGGGACGATCCATCGGTGAGGTGCGGCTCATCTCATCCAACCCGTTCGACGACATCGGGGCGGAGGCCGCCGGTATGCGGGCCGCGTGGGTGGACCGCTCCGGCGGCCTGTTCGATACGCTCGGGCCACCCCCGGAGATAGTAGTCGGGACGCTCACCGAACTTGCAGACGCGCTGGAGGCAGAGTAGGAACGCAGACGCCCGTCCTCCGGCTCCCAGGCGTCTCAACCGGCGAGTTGCTCTGCCAACTCCTCCGGGTCGGTAGTCGGGGTCTTGCAGGCGTAGCCCTCGCAGACGTAGGCGGTGGCCCGGCCATCGCGCATCGGACGGTCGGCGAGGAGCGGGATGAGTCCGGCGGCCTCCTCGTCGTCCGGGGCGCGACCCGCGACGACTTTGTTGGGCAGGTAGCGGGCGTAGATGGCGCTGACGAGAGCCTGCGTGTCGGGGGCGTCGGGGTCTCCTACCAGCGCTATCTCACGGGGCTGGCCCAGCGAGAAGTCGAGGGCGCAGAGCAGGCGTCCGAACGCTCCGGGGAGCTTCTCCAGGCCGCCGCTCAACTCTTCGAGCACCGACTCGGCGCGCTGGCGGTAGTCGTTCCGGTCGAGGAGCAGCGCGAGCTTTAGCAGGACTTCGACGGTGACGGAGGTGCCGGAGGGGGCGGCGTTATCGTAGATGTC
Source organism: uncultured Actinomycetes bacterium (assembly GCA_937873125.1). GTDB lineage: Bacteria > Actinomycetota > Rubrobacteria > Rubrobacterales > Rubrobacteraceae > JACDDK01. Next base: position 21,767 of record CALMWA010000148.1, read on the forward strand.
GCGCGGGCGGGTGACGAGTTTCTCGTGGTCGGCAGGGGTGTCATAGAAGGCCTTGCTCCCCTCGTCCCAGAACAGCTCGGAGATCGCCTCGCACAAGGCGTCGGCCTCCAAGAGCCAGCGCGTCTCGAAGGTTGCCTCGTAGAGCGCAACGAGCCCGTCGGCGACCATCGCGTAGTCCTCCAGATAGCCGTTGAAGCGCGCCCGGCCGTCCTTGTACGAGCGGCGCAGACGGCCATCGGACTTGAGCTTCTCCAGCAGAAAGGCCGCGTTTCTCTCGGCGGCTTCGCGGTAGTCGTCGCGATCCAGAACGCGGGAGGCGAGGGCGAAGGAGCGGAGCATGAGGCCGTTCCAGGAGCCGAGGACCTTCTCGTCCCGGCCCGGACGGACTCGCTTCTCACGCTCGGCGAGAAGCCTCGACCGTATCCTCACGATGCGCTCCCACAGTTCCTGCGGTGAGACACCGAACTCGTCGGCGACAGCCTCGGGCGGGCGCGGCACGTTGAGGATGTTCTTCCCCTCGAAGTTGCCCCGCTCCGTAACGTCCCAGTACCGCAGTGCGAGCTTCGTGTCCTCGGGCTCCAGGACTGCCTCTATCTCGTCCGGGGTCCACACGTAGAACTTGCCCTCGACGCCCTCGGAGTCGGCGTCCTCGGCGGCGTAGAAGCCTCCCTCGTCGCTGGTCATGTCGCACAGGACGTAGTCCAGCGTCTCCTCGGCGATGCGCCGGTAGAAGGGGTCGCCGGTCGCCTGGTAGGTCTCGAGGTAGAGCCGGGAGAGGAGGGCGTTGTCGTAGAGCATCTTCTCGAAGTGCGGGACGAGCCAGTACTCGTCCACGGAGTAGCGGGCGAAGCCGCCGCCGAGCTGGTCGTAGATGCCGCCGTTCGCCATCTGGCGCAGGGTGAGCTCCACGCCGTCGAGGGCGGAACGGTCGCCGGTGCGGTGATGGTGCCTGAGCAGCACCTCCAGGTTCATAGCCTGCGGAAATTTGGGCGCTCCGCCGAAGCCTCCGAAGCGCCGGTCGATCTGCGCGACGAGGGAGCCGGCGGCGGCGTCGAGGAGTTCCGCGCCGGCTGTCTCGGCCCTGGGTATCGCAGCGCCGGTCGAGGACTGGAGGTAGTCGCGTACCGAGGCGGCGCTCTGTAGGACGTCTTCGCGGCGGTTCTCGTAGGCGTCGGCGAGGCTGACGAGGAGTTGCTGGAAGGAGGGCAGTCCTCGGGACGGGACGGGCGGGAAGTACGTTCCGGCGTAGAAGGGGGCGCCATCGGGGGTCATAAAGACGGTCATCGGCCAGCCGCCGCCGCGAGTCATCGCCTGCAGGGCGGACATGTAGATCGAGTCTATATCCGGCCGCTCTTCGCGGTCCACCTTTATATTGACGAAGTGCTCGTTCATGATCCCCGCCGTGGCCGCATCCTCGAAGGACTCGCGCTCCATGACGTGGCACCAGTGGCAGGCGGAGTATCCGACGGAGAGCAGGACGGGCTTGTCCTCCTCCCGCGCCCGGCTCAAAGCCTCCTCGCCCCACGGGTACCAGTCAACGGGGTTGTCCTTGTGCTGCAAGAGGTAGGGACTCGTCTCGTCCGCCAGCCTGTTCGCCATGTCGTCTCCCTCTCACCTCTTATAGGTGGCGTCTCGTTCGGTACGATGGTTCTCGAAACGTACCACACGAACCGCGAACGGATACTCTCTCCGCACCACGGCGGTCCGTTCTCTGGTCGCAAAAGCCGGGCAACACGCTGCGGGATTCCTCCGACAGTCGACTCACGCATTGCACACGTTAACGAGCAGAATCACCGTGCATCGCAATAGGATAAGATCCCGAAACCGTAGTTTTGGAGCAATCGTAGCGTCGAGCGGCGCCAAACATAGCCCATTTGGAGGATGCGCGGGTGTCGGATCAGGTGTAATTATGTTAGTGGCGTAAGGATCGCATAAGATGGCATTCGCCTTGCCTAGGGTACGAATGCAACGGGCCGATCTCGGGAGGTGGTTAGGATCATGTTGGAGATAGCGCGCAGGCGGATCTCGGGACACGTTAGCGCCGGGCTTGTCCTGGGGTTGGTGTTGCTCGTCTCCTGGATCGCCTCGGCCGAGATACTGGAGATCAGCGGCTTCGAGCCCCTCACCGAGGCTCATCCCGAAAATCCCTGGCTCCTGAGCCTGCACATGATGTCGGACGCCCTCATCGGACTCTCCTACTTCGCGATCTCGGCGACACTGATCTATCTGGTCTACGGGGCCCGCAGGACGCTGCCGTTCCACTGGGTTTTCCTGCTGTTCGGGCTATTCATTCTCGCCTGCGGCGGCACCCACCTGATGCACGTGGCGCGGTTCTGGACGCCAGCTTTCTGGACGTCGGCGAGCGTGCAGGGGCTGACCGTGGCGGCGTCGGTCGGGACGGCCTTCGTGCTGCCATCACTTGTTCCCAGGGTTCGTGAACTAGTCCGTTCCGCCACGATCTCCGAGGAGCGGCGCCGGCGCCTGGAAGCGAGCGAAGAGGCCTTGAGGCGGACTCGCGACGAGTTGAAGAAGCAGGTCGAAGAGTTGCGAGAGGCCAAGGAGGCCGCAGACGCTGCGAACCGGGCCAAGAGCGACTTTCTGGCGAACATGTCGCATGAGATCCGCACCCCCATGAACGGCGTTATAGGTATGACAGGACTGTTGCTGGATACGGAGTTGACTCCTCAGCAACGCCGCTACGCCGAGACCGCCCGCTCCTCGGGCGACGTGCTGCTGGCCCTGCTAGACGACATCCTGGACTTCTCGAAGATTGAAGCCGGAGAGGTGCACCTGGAGGGCATAGACTTCGACCTGCAGGCGATCGTTAAGGATGCTGCGGCGGTCTTTGGCGAGCGGGCGCGGGAGAAGGGGCTTGAGTTGGTCAGCTTCGTCGCCTACGATGCGCCGAGCGCTCTTGTGGGAGATCCATTCCGCATCCGGCAGGTCCTGACGAACTTGCTCGGTAACGCCGTCAAGTTCACCGAGGCGGGGCGGATAGTGTTGAAGGCCGAGTGTGTAGAGGATGACG
>CALMWA010000149.1 GCA_937873125.1 uncultured Actinomycetes bacterium
GGCTTCGATCATTCCATAAAGACTCGGGTCCTCGACCGGCACTGTCACAATGGTGGCGAGTGCCTCTTTACGATGGTGGTACGCGACCAATTCGGCCAAATTGACGTTGGTCAGAATGTCGCCGTTGAGGACAACCGTCGCGGCTCTCTTGCCGCTGTGCGCGTGTTTGAAAGCGCCCGCCGTGCCTAGCGGTTCAGCCTCGACCGTGTAACGGATGTGTACGCCGTGCTCAGTGCCATCCCCAAAAATCTCTTCAATCTTGTTCGGTTGATAGGACAGCGAAAGCGTGATGTCCGTAATGCCCGCGCGTTTGAGCAATTCGATTTGATATTGCAGGAAGGGCCGGTTGGCAACCGGGACAATCGGTTTGGGCGTCCGTCACGATAGAACCACCTCTTCAGGCTCATCATCGTCCTCCTTCTCTCCGCACAACGGACGAAGACATAGTGCGTGTACTTTTTGAATTACGCATGTACACTGTACAGGTAAGGAGGATAGCCTGTACGGTGTACAATAGTCAAGAGATGGCTCGGAAAAGCCGCCAGAGTGCTTCTAGCAGGGTCACCCTTACTCCCCGGACGGTGGTCGAAGGGGCGCTAGCGCTTGCCGACGCAGAAGGGCTTGGGGCGGTTACGATCCGGAGGTTGGCCAAGGAGCTTGGCGTGACGCCCATGGCTCTCTACTGGCACTTTCGCAGCAAAGACGAGTTGCTGGACGGCATGGCCGCCAGGATCTTTGAGGAGGTCGACCTGGCGGTGGATGCGTCTGCGACGTGGCAGGAACAGTTGAGAGCACTGTTGGGTTCGATGGTCAGCGTGCTGCGGGCCCATCCTTCTACCGCGATCCTCCTCTCGACCCGCACCGCTTCCTCCGAGAGCGGCCTGCGCGCAACCGAGATCGCGCTGGACATCCTCGGGCGCGGGGGATTCTCGCCGACGCAGGCCACTCAGATCGCCCGTCACTCGCTGAGTACCGTCACCAACCTCGTCAGCGGTGAGCCCGGAGTGGTTGCCCGGGAGGAATCCGGGGAGCTGATAGATGCCCGGCGACGTGCTCGGGTCTTACTGGAGTCGTTGCCGCCCGAACGCTACCCGCGGCTCGTAGAGGCCGCGGCACCCTTGAGCGAGGGCGTGGACCCGGATGCCTACTTCGCCTTCGGCCTTGATCTGCTTCTTGCTGGCATTGAGGCGATAGCAGCGCGTAGGCGCTAGATCTATCGATGCGTGAGGAAAACACTGAACTCAGATACCGTTTTGTCGATTCGTTGGTTGCACATCGGAGGTCTCAGTATCGCCGTTCCTGATCCGACGAATACCGTTGTGCTGACGACCAAAACCCCCTCCGGTATAATCGCGGCGTCGCGGTTACTGTGACCGTGTGTCGGCCGGCTCGAAACGAGACCGATGGGGCGTGGCCAAGTGGCAAGGCACCGGGTTTTGGTCCCGGGATCGCAGGTTCGAATCCTGCCGCCCCAGCTAGCAAGCTATTTGACCGCCGGTTAGTAGACTCAAAGTAACCTCGGAGGCGCATGATCGAACAGGGAACACCGTCAGATATCTTCGCCGTGGTCCTCGCGGGCGGCAAGGGAACGCGGATGAAGTCCAACCGGGCGAAGGTCCTGCACACCCTCTGCGGCGTACCGATGGTCAATTACGCCATACAGGCAATCCGGCCGCTCGTGCCGGAGAGTTTGTTCGTCGTGGTGGGCCACCAGTCCGAGCTTGTCGAGGCGGTGCTGCCGGATGACGCGCAGCCCGTTCTCCAGAAGGAGCAACTCGGGACCGGCGACGCCGTGCGGGTGGCCCTGGAAGCTATCGAAGAGGAAGAGGGCATCCTGCTCGTCGTGAACGGGGACGGACCCCTGATCTCGCCCGGCACGCTCGGCGAACTGGTCGAGCGGCACCGGAGCGCCGGCGTGGGTGCGACGGTGCTGGTCGCGGAGCTGCCGGACCCGAGCGGTCTCGGGCGCGTGGCGGAGGATGCCGGGGTGGTCCGGATCGTGGAGGAGCGCGAGGCGACGGAGGCTGAGCGGCGTATAAACCTCGTCAACCTCGGCCTATATGCGTTCGACCTCGCGGAGATCCGGGACGCCCTGGGACGCCTGGAAGCGAACAACAGCCAGGGCGAGCTGTACCTGACGGACGCACTGGAGATCATCGGCCGCCGTAGCCGCGCGGTGACTTACCGGCTGAAGAACCTGGAAGAAGCGAACCTGGTGAACGACCGGGCTCATCTGGCGCGGGCCGAGGAGATCATCCGCCGCCGCATCCTGGACGAGCACATGCGCGCCGGCGTCACCGTCCGGGACCCGGCCTCCACGCACATCGAGGCCACGGTCGAGATCGGGCGCGACACGGTCATCTTCCCCGGCACGTTCTTGCGCGGTGAGACGAGCATCGGCTCGGACTGCGTCATAGGACCCTCTGCCGACTTGCTGGACACGGCCGTGGGAGACGGTGCGCTGGTCGAACACTCGGTCGGACGGGGAGCTGAGATCGGGGCGGGTGCGAACGTTGGTCCGTATGCTTATCTACGCCCCGGCACGGTGCTGGGGAAGAAGGCGAAGGTAGGAGCGTATTGCGAAGTCAAGAATACGAGGGTCGGCGACGGGAGCAAGGTCCCGCATCTCTCGTACGTCGGGGACGCTGAGATAGGGGAGGGGGCGAATCTAGGGGCCGGGACGATCACGGCGAACTACGACGGCGTGAACAAGAACCGGACGGTTATCGGTGACGGCGCGTTCACGGGGGTCAACACGAACTTGATCGCTCCGGTTACAATAGGGGACGGCGCCTATCTAGGGGCCGGGAGTGTGGTCACCCACGACATCCCGCCGGGCAAGCTCGCTTTCGGGATGCCGGCGCGGGTGATCCGGGACTCCCCGAACAAGAAGGCGAAGAGTTCAATAGGCAAGGACGCAGACAAGCCAGAGATGGAGGGCTAGCCCGGCAATGCAGAACGGCCACCTGACGCACACGACCGAGAAGCGGCTGATGCTGTTCTCCGGCGAGGGCTATCCGCAGCTCTCCGAATGGATAGCCGACCGCCTGGACCTGGACCTGGGGCGGGTTGAGTTGATCCGATTCCCCAGCGGGGAGATGTACGCCCGCTACATGGAGAGCATCCGGGGCGCGGACGTGTTCATCGTGCAATCCCTCGGAGACCCTGTAAACCGCAACCTGATGCAGCTTATGGTCATGATCGACGCCGCCAAGCGCGCCTCGGCGAAGCGGATAACGGCGGTGCTGCCGTACTTCGCGTACTCCCGCCAGGACAGAAAGACCAAGCCCCGCGAGCCCATAACAGCGCGGTTGGTGGCGAACATGATCAAGACCGCCGGCGCCGAGCGCGTTATGACGATGGACCTGCATCAGGGGCAGGTCGAAGGCTTCTTCTCCTTCCCGGTGGACCACCTGACCGCCATGCACACGTTCGTGGACTACTTCGTGGAGGCGGGCTTCAAGGACGCCGATGACGCGGTGGTCGTCGCGCCGGACACGGGCGAGGCGAAGGTGGCGAACCGCCTGGCGGACCATCTCGGGGTGCCGTGGGCGATCCTCAACAAGCGGCGCAGCGGGCCGGGGCAGTCGGAGGTGACGCACGTCATCGGCGACGTTGAGGGGCGGCGCGCGATCATGATCGACGACCTCATAGATACCGCCGGTACTCTGTGCAACGCTGCGGAGGTCTTGATACAGAAGGGCGCTACGGAGGTCTATGCCGCCGGGACGCACGCGATATTCTCGGGTCCGGCGTACCAGAGGATTGAAGCCTCCGCCATAAAGGAGGTCGTCGTTACGGACACGCTGCCCTTGAAGGAGGGCGAGCCGCAGTCTAAGATACGAACGCTTACTATCGCCCCTATCCTCGCGAGCACCATAAAGAACGTCTTCCTGGACGACTCGGTGAGCGAGGTCTTCATGGGCGAGAACCAGCTTTTCTAGAATCCGGCAGAGCTTTAGGAGATTGCAATGGCGAACAACGTAGACTTACAGGCGAAGAAGCGCGACGGACGGGGCAAGAACGACTCCCGGCGTCTGAGGCGCGAGGGGATGGCCCCGGCGGTCCTCTACGGCGACGGCGGTAGCACCGCCATCGTGGTCCCGGCGAAGACGGTGGACTACACGCTCTCGCACGTCGGGGACAACGCGCTCTACGACATCGACCTCGGCGACGGAGCGTCGACGGCCCGTGTCGTGGACGTGCAGCGCAACCCGGTGAGCGGCATTCTGACGCATGTGGACTTCGCCCCGGTCAACATGCGCGAGCGCATCGAGGTAACGGTTCCCTTGCACATCGTCGGCGACGCGCCGGGTGTCGAGGAGGGCGGCGTGTTGCAGCAGGTCGCGTACGAGATCCAGGTAGAGTCCCTGCCGGGCGACATCCCGCAGGAAGTCACTCTGGACGTCTCCGGCCTGGGCATGAACGAGAACCTTACACTTGGCGACATCTCGCTCCCGGAGGGTGTGGACCTTCTCTCCGAGCCGGAAGATGTTGCGGCCACGATCACGCAGCCGACCGAGATCACCGATGAGGAGATGGAGGCCGCCGGTATCGTCGAGGAGCCGACTGACGAGGAAGAGGCTGCCGCGGAAGCCGCAGAGGATGAGGAGGCTGCCGAGGGTGAAGAGGCGTCCGCCGACGAGGGCGAGGAATCCCAGGGCCAGGACAAACAGGCTTAACGAACTGCGCCTGTCCTTCCTGAACCGCAGAGAGCAGCAAGAAGATGATGGGGGGCCTTCGCGGTCCCCCATCATCGTGGGCCTTGGAAACCCCGGGCGTTCCTACGAACGCACTCGCCACAACGCCGGCTACCTGGTCGCCGACGAGCTGGCGAGGCGCCACGACGGCGCCTGGCGCAAGAAGAAGAAATCCGAAGCCGCACCGATAAGCCTCGGCCTCAAGAATGTAACGCTCCTCAAGCCCACGACCTACATGAATAACTCCGGCTCCGCCCTGGCGGACTCGCGCGTCGAGGACCTCATAGTCGTCCACGACGACCTAGACCTGCCCGTGGGCGACGTCCGGGTGAAGGTCGGCGGCGGAGCGGGCGGCCACAACGGCCTGCGCTCCATCATCCAGAGCAAGGGCAACGAGTTTACGCGGATCCGCATCGGCATCGGCCGTCCCCCGGTAGGCGTTACCGTCACGGACTACGTGCTCGGCCGGATGGACTCCGCCGTGAAGGACGCCGTCCCGACGGCCGCCGCCGCGGTCGAGTTCCTCGTCGAGAACGGCGCGGAGGCGGCTATGAACCGCTTCAACGCGCGGGACACCGCGTAGCGGCGGGGCTGGATCGCGGTGCGATCTCCCGCGCCTCGTCACAAGACAGGACTCTAGGGCCAGGGTAGGGGGTGACGTGAGCTGAACACTTCCTTACCAAGTTGCTCGTCGAAGTAGATCTCTTCGACCTCCAGGGCATCGAAGTCCTGGCCCCTCAGCCGCGAGGCACAGCGCAAGAGCACGCCGCGTTCGGTGTCCACCAGCACCTCGTACTCGTCCGCGCCCCAGCTCAGAGGATCGGGGTCCCATCCCCAATCCCACTCCGTGCCAGGCACGCCCACGAGGCGCACCGCATCACGCCCCGCCCACGATACCGATCCTTCCACCGTAAGGTCTAGAGGACGCAGCTCATCAGAGATTCCGCAGATCTCGTCCGTCAGGAGGGGATAGAAGGTCCAGTAGTTGTCGAGGGCCAACCCAAACCACGAAGGGTCGTCTTCACGCGGGCTGGCTCCGACGCGATGGTCCCACACCAGTCCGCTGCCCGGCGGTCCGCCGATCGGCAGCCGCCTGCGACCCCTGGAGGCGGCTATCGCGACTCCACCGCCCGGTACCTCCGTCTCCATGCGCCAGTGGTACTGGTCCGCGCGCCACGCCCGGCAGCGCCACCCGAAGGGACCGTCCGGCTCCGGGTGCCGAATGGGACCGGAGGCTTCCCGCGCAGAGACCCCGAACGCCCGTCGTCCGGCTTCGCTACGCACGATGCTCTCGCGGATCTCCTTACGTACGCGACCGTCTCCCCGGTAACTCAGGACGGCGCGCACAGTATCGAACCGCTCGGGCGCAGAGTGGATCAAGTCCAGTACATGTTCTGGCTCCACGGGTATCTCCTGCTCGATTTGAAGCCGTCCCTACGGGGTGGTCGGTCGGTCCTCGCGAAGCATCCGGCCGAGCATCTCCACCCCGCCCTTGCTCAGGGTGCGATCCTGAACTATGACTTCTACGTCATCCGGGAGGTCTAGCTCCGAGAGCCGCTGCGCCACGACGCTGCCGCAGACCACGACCTTTGCATCCTCCGGCAAATTCGCGCCTTCGGCGCTCTCTTCGATCTCGAAGAACTTCAAGTGATCGAGGCCCGCGCCTTCGAGTGAACGGAGCAGGTTGTCCGTGCAGGTCCGCGAGTTTCCGACGACCCCGACGGACGTGTTCTCGGGCAGATCGGACAGACGATTCAAACCCTCCAGCGTCGCCTCCGTGAGCAGCGCGACGGTCTCGATGTC
>CALMWA010000150.1 GCA_937873125.1 uncultured Actinomycetes bacterium
GGTTCGATGCGTACTTCCCGGCCAGGGTCCCGGAGGTCGCCGTCCAATACCGCGTAAGGCACCTGGAGAGGCCGCCGCTCGGGACGCCCTACACGGACATCGTAGACCGCGTGGGCTCTCTGGTGAAGAAAATCGGAGGCAACCCGGCCCTGGTCGTGGACGCCACGGGAGTAGGCCGCCCCGTCACGGACATGCTCTGGAAGAAGCTCTCCGCGGAGCTCAAGGGGACCACCACGAAGGTGACGCCCTGCAACGTGACCATCACCGGCGGCGACTCCGTGAACCGGGGACCCGACGGACTGCGGGTCCCCAAACGGGAGCTGATCGCCGCAACCCTCGTGCTGCTGCAGAACGGCCAGCTCAAGATAGCACAGGCCCTCAAGCTCAGAGAGACGCTGGTACGCGAGCTCCTCAACTTCCGGGTCAAGATCAATGTCTCGACGGCCCACGACTCCTACGAAGCCTGGAGAGAAGGCGACCATGACGACCTCGTACTCTCCGTTGCGCTCGCGTGTTGGGCCGGAGAGAAGTTCCTGAAATCGGCGCCGCTCGCAAGAGTACGCAGCTCCTAAAGGACTTCTAAAGGAAAGCGGCGAGGGGAGCGTCCGGGCGGCTATGTGCTCCCCTCGCCATCGGCAAAGCCGACATCCGCAGCATACCAGAAGATCGCACCCCCAAATCCGGTAGCTTCCGGTAGCTGGGTGAGCGACATACAAGAAGGAAGGGCCGGAGCCCTGCTCTAAAGCTAGGACCCCGGCCACGTTGTGTGCTCGAGCGGACGCTCTGACTACCTCAAGCCCGCCTCGCTCTCCAGCGCCAGCGCGTAGGCCGCCTGGGCGGACACCTTCTCCCGCTCCGGCTCCAGCGTCTCCACGAGCCAGTCGGCGCCCGCCTCGAAGGCCAGGCGCATGAGCCGGCACAAGAGAAGCCGGTCGTCCATGAAGTCGTCGTAGGGCGGCGCGTACCCGGCGGGCTCTTCCGGGTCCCTCTTCTCGACGTAGAGGCGGGTGGCGGTGTCCACCACGCCTTGCTCCAGCGGAAACGCTTCGAGGAGCGCGGGTTCGGCGGTCTTGTAATCCCCGGCCTCGTCCGGCAGGACCTCGAAGCCGCGGCGCAAGGCGGCCTCCATGTGGGGGCTCAGCCGCTTGACGTGATCGTTCATGGGCCGCTGGAGTTCGTTCTCCAGGTCGTAGGCGATCTCCAAGAGCGCGCCGGCGGCGGCCTCCGCGCCGTGCGCCTCGCACATGCTGAGGCCGTAGACCTGCATCACGGCCGTTCGCTCGCAGGCGCGCGGCATCATCCGGACGGGGCCGTCGTAGTGCTCTCCGACGCAGCAGTGGGGACCTTCCCCGTTTCGCTCGGCGTAGTAGTGGATGAACCACGCCGCCTCACCCCGGAGGACGATCCCCGCCGGGTCCGGTCGCTCCCAGCTCCCGACCGGGAAGGACTTACTCGATGCTTCGATCATGCTCTCTCCTCTCGACTTGCGCCTAATCTGGGCGCAGTTAGCAGCAAATTGGTAGCAACACCGCCGCGGTGGTCCCCTGTCCCGTCTCATGGACGAAAGATAACCGGACGGCCCTACAGCCGCCCGATCTCCCGCAGAAAGTCGTTGTGCTCGTAGGTCAGCTCGTAGCCGTCCCAGTAGCCGGGGCGGTGCTCTCCGAGGCCCTCACCCTTCGCGTGCTCCCGGAGCTTCTCTGCCCAGGTCTCCGGCGTGCTGTCGAGGTTCTCGGAGACGATGGTCTTCACCGTGTCGAGTGCGAGGCCGCGGCGCTCGCCGGCGAAGCTGGAGGAGAGCGCCCGGTACTCGATGCCGGTGAGTTCGGAGAGTTCCTCGAAGAAAGCCGCATCCGTGAAGCGGGACCTAACGAAGGGGGCTACACTGATCGTGTCCACAGTTCCTCCTTAAGGATGTGGGCCGGGCTCCGGGGTGCCGCCAGCACCTGCGGGGCCATCTTTTTATCTGACACCCCTATTGTACCGTATTCATAACTATTTTGTCTAGTATTGTCTGAATATCATAGGTATAATTGCCTATGGTAGACGACATCAGTACAACCCTAGACGTGGAGGTAAACGTGAGTAAGGTCAAGGAGCTGCGGGCAGAGCGCGTCATGTCTCTGCGCGAGTTGGCCGAAGCTGCGGGCGTGTCGAAGGACACGATCTGGCGCCTGGAGAGCGGCACGAGCACAAACGCCCATCCGTCCACGATCCGCAAACTCGCCAGGGTATTCGAGG
>CALMWA010000151.1 GCA_937873125.1 uncultured Actinomycetes bacterium
CGAGGCCGGCTCGCGGGCGTCGTCCTCAGCGACGGGTCCACCCCGGTCCGAACCGTAGACCGAAGACGAGGAAGCGTAGACAAAGCTCGTGACGGCGCTCCGGTCAGCGGCTTCCAGGAGCCGCTGGGTCGCCAGCACGTTGCGCTCCAGGTATCGGGAGAAATTGTCTCCCCAGCTCCGCCGCACGCCGGGCTCGCCGGCGAGGTGCGCGATCCCGTCTACCCCCAGCAGCAGCTCGTCCAGGTCTTCGGTCAGGAGATCCCCCTCGACCAGGCGAAACCCGGCGTCCTGCATCGCGCCCGCGAGGTTGCGCTCCTTGCTCCGATGGGAGTAGTTGCCGGTAAAGGCGTCCAGCCCGACGACTTCGCATCCGTCCACCAGCAAACGATCCACCATATGCGACCCGATAAACCCCGCCGCGCCGGTAACCAGCACGCGGTTCATATTTCCTCCGACTTGATCCAGCTCACAAACCTCTCCACGAATACTTGACGTACCGACGGCCCGTACACTACCCTGACCAGAATGCTATTGCAAACGATTGTCATTACGAATATGATTCGGATCACGAGGAGGATCTCTTTGCACTCGATCAGTAGACTTACGTTGGTACTCGCTGCACTCGTGGCCGTGATGTTCGTCGCGGTCGCCTGCGGGCAAGCGCCCCCGGATCAAGGCGGGGGCAAGACTGGCAAGGAAACTACGAAAAAGGCCACTGGCGGGGAGACAACGGGCGGCGAGACGACACAGGAGCAGCCCTTCAAGGCCGAGAAAGGTTCGCTCATCGTGTACTCGGGGCGCGGCGAGGAGTTGGTCGGACCCGTGATCGAGCAGTTCGAGGAAGAGAGCGGCGTGGACGTGCAGGTCCGCTACGGCGACACGGCAGAGCTGGCGGCAACCATCCTGGAGGAAGGACCTAACAGTCCGGCGGACGTCTTCTTCGCCCAGGACCCCGGCGCCCTGGGAGCCCTGGCAGACGAAGGCGCCTTCCAGAAGCTGCCGGATAACGTCCTGAGCAAGGTCGACGGACGCTTCCGTTCCCCCGATGGCGAGTGGGTTGGCACGACGAGCCGGGCGCGGGTGGTTGCGTATAACACGGACACCCTGGAGGAGAGTGACCTGCCGGACTCCATCCTGGACTTCACCGACCCGAAGTGGAAGGGCAAGATCGGCTGGGCGCCCACCAACGGGTCATTCCAGGCATTCGTTACCGCACTGCGCGAAACGGAGGGCGAAGATGCGGCGCGCGAGTGGCTGGAGGGCATCCAGGCCAACGAACCGTTCGTCTACCCGGACAACTCCGCCACGCTCGAAGCGGTGGCCTCCGGTGAGATCGAGGTCGGCTTCGTTAACCACTACTACCTGTACCGGGCGCTGGCGGAACAGGGCAACGACTTCGCGGCACGCAACTACAACTTCCCCGGCACCGACATTGGCAACCTCGTCATAGCCTCCGGTATCGGCACTCTGAAGACCGCCGATAACGGGGATCAGGGAGAGCGTTTCATCGAGTATCTGCTCTCCAAAGAGGCGCAACAGTACTTCGCGGAAGAGGACTATGAGTACCCACTCGTCGAGGGCGTAGAGCCTTCGAAAGACGTGCCGCCACTCTCCGACATAGCGGCGCCAAAGGTGGACCTGGGTAGCCTAGACGACCTTGAAGGAACGCTGGAGCTTCTGCGGGAGACCGGGGCTCTGTAGTGACCGAACTACCGACGGAGACCGCGAAACGGCCGGAAGCCAGCAAGGCGCGAGAGACCCGTTCACGTGCCGGGAACGCGGCGCGTAGCAAGCCGCCGGCTCTGGTGTGGGTTCCGGCGGTCGTCGTCGCGGCGGCGATGCTGCTCCCGCTCGTCTATCTCGTACTCCGCTCCTCCGAGGGCGGACTCGCGGAGGTGGCCGAGACCGTCCTCGACGACGACACGCTCGCGGTCCTGTTGCGGAGCGTGCTGCTCGCGGCCGTTGTGACCTTCGCCTCTGTCGTAGTAGCGGTCCCGCTCGCGTGGCTCACGGCCCGGACGGACCTTCCGGGGCGGCGAGTGTGGGCGGTGCTGGCGGCGTTGCCGCTCGTGATCCCTTCCTACGTCGGAGGGTTCGTGATAGTCAGCGTTCTCGGACCTCGCGGGACTTTGCAGGGAGTCCTCGAACCCCTCGGCGTGGAGCGGCTGCCGGGGATCTACGGTCTCTTCGGCGCGGCCCTCGCCCTGACGCTGTTCTCATACCCCTACGTGTTCCTGACCACCCGCAGCGCTCTGCGCGGCATGGACCCGGCGCTCGAAGAGGCGGCCCGCAGCCTCGGGAGCGGCGCCTGGGGGGCGTTCTTCCGGGTCACGCTGCCGCAGGCCCGTCCGGCCATCGTGGCGGGCGGGCTGCTGGTGGCGTTGTACTCCCTGAGT
>CALMWA010000152.1 GCA_937873125.1 uncultured Actinomycetes bacterium
TCGTAGCCCTTGCGTTCCAGCTCCCGGCCCGCCAGCCACGTGGCGACGATGATACCGAGCGCGATACACAGGCCGTAATAGCGCAGAGCCAGAGGTCCGACCTCGAATATGATCGGCGATGGCGGGCTAGGAAGGGAGAGCAGAGCTATAGTCACGGCAGCTAACTATACCTTATTGCGCGGGCGTGTTGGCGAGCGAGGCCGGCGCGGAGACCGGTGACGAGTCGGTGGCCTCTTGCCCGGAGGAGCCCTTCACGTCGTAGTAGGCCTCGAGGACCCCGCGGACGCCGGGAGCCGCGACCACCTCGCTGGCGCCGCTGCCCTCGACCATCACGACGACGACCAGAGGATCCTTCTGGTTCTCGGCCCAGCCCGCGAACCAGTTGACCGGATCCTTGTTTCCTTGCTCGCCCGTACCGCTCTTGCCGACGACAGAGAGCTTCGAGTCCGCAAAGGCGGGCGCGGCCGTACCGTCGGGTCCGGTCACCAATCGCAGTCCCTGGAGCAGCTCGTTGCGGGCCGAGGCGTCGAACTCGACCTTCCCTTCGGGCTTCGGCGTCATGTCCTTCTTCTCGCCTGAGTTGCGCTCCGATATGGATTTGGCGACGTGCGGGGTCACGAGGGTACCGCCGTTCTGCACGGCGGCGTAGGACTGGGCCATCTGGATTGGGCTGACCAGAATGTCGCCCTGGCCTATGGAGAGGTTGACCCAGTCGGCGACGCCCCACAGCCGATCCACATATCCGTTGACCTCTTTCTGGTAGGACTCGAACCACTGCTTGTCCGGGATACGGCCGGGGCTCTCACCGGGGAGATCCACCCCGGTCGTGGAACCGAAGCCGAAGCGCTCGTAGAACTTCGGCAGCAGGTTCTCGTCCTCGGTCTTCTGCCAGATCCAGTCCGCAACCTGGTAGAAGAACTTGTCGTTCGAGTCGGCGATGGCCTGGGCGTAGTTCTGGGTGCCGTGGACGGTGCCCGTCCCGTAGGTCTGCCGCCACGATTGCCAGCAACTGCCGGTCGTTCCGGCCGGCTCGAAGCAACTGCCGTCGTCGGTCACGGTGGTGTTCGCGTCTATGACGCCGTAGGCGAAGCCCGCCAGTCCCGTGAAGACCTTGAACGTCGAGGCGCCGGGGTAGGCGCCGGCTATGGCGCGGTTGGTGAACGGGGAGTTGGCGTACTCGGAGTTGAGATAATCGAAGGTCTCCATCTCCTCGGTCCCGGAGATGCCGCCGACAAAGAGTTGCGGGTCGAAGGTGGGACGGTTCGCCATCGCGAGTATCTCGCCGTTGCGCGGGTCCATGGCAACCACGGCCCCGCCCTCGCCGGAGTAGCCTTCTTGTTGGGCGCGGAGCATGGCGGCGTCGAGCTCGGCCTCGGCGGCTCTCTGGAGGTCCAGATCTATGGTGAGCGTGAGGTCCTTGCCGGCCTGGGGATCGGTGATGCTCGCCGGCCGGCCGAGTTCCGGCGAGACCTCCGGCGCCCCGTCGGCGCGGGTTCCGTCTGCGCGCCGGACCGTTACGACCCGCCCAACGGCGTCCACGTTGTAAGCTTTCTTGCCCGGTTCGCCGCTCAGCTCTTCTTCGTAGGCCAGTTCCACACCGCCCTTGCCGATAACCGAGTCGTTAGAGAGTCCCTTGAAGTCCTTCTGTTTGAGTTCCTCCGCCGTGACGGCGCCGGTGTAACCGAGGACGTGCGAGGCGAACTCGCCCTGCGGGTAGTTGCGGACGAAGTCGTCGGTCACGGTTACGCCGCGGAACTCGTGCGTGCGCTCCATGACGTATGTAACGGCGTCGCGTTCGGCGTTCTCCTTCACCAGCATCGAGCCGTAGCGGTTGCCCGTCTCGGGGTCCAGCGCGGCGTCGTAGCGTTCCGTTACCGCCTTCACGTCGGCGCGCATGATCTCGGCGAGCTTCTTCAGCTTATCGCGGGATATTTCGTCCGGGATCACCGTGACGTTCAGGCCGGGGATGTTGTTCGCTAGCACTTCTCCGTTACGGTCCTGGATCACGCCGCGCTGCGCTGGGATCTTGACCTCGCGGGTGTGCGTCGCCTGGGCGGACTTCGTGAAGTCTTCGCTCGTGAGAACCTGCAGATACCAGAGTCGGGTGCCGAGTAGAGCGAAGACCACCGCGACGAGAATAGCCAACGTGACCACGCGGACCTGCATGTTGCCCTTCGTCATCGGCGGCGTCGCCCCACGTTTTTTGACGCTACCGGGCTCGAAGTTCTGCTGGTTCGGTATTCGCAGCAAGCCCTACGCCACCCTCTCAGCCTGGACGATCAGGCGCTGCGAGTAGTCCGGCAGCGTACAGGTCTGCAGGGTGACGATGTTCTTGTTCTTTACCGGCCGGGTTATGAACACGTCCGTTGGGTCCACGACGAACTCCTTGAAGACCTTGTAGACATACTGTCTGCCCGTCGAATCGGTGACGAAGATCTTGTCGCCGTTCTCGAGCGCGTTCAGGTCGTAGAACGCGAGGAAGCTCTTGGTGTTGAGGTAGCCGAGCCGGTGGCCGGCGATGTAGACATTCGCCTCTTTTTCCCAGGGAAACCCGGTGCCCTTGAGGTGGATGGCCGTTCGGTTACGTAGGGCTTCCTCGTCGTCGCCCTCCGTGTAGGGGATCTCCGTGTTCTCCACCCGGCTCATCTTCGGAATCGTGATCCTGAGCGTCTTGTCTTTCGGCACGTTGGGCCCTGCTCCGGGTGTCTTTTCTCCTCCTCCGGCCGCGGAGGCCGGCGCGACGGGCGGGTTCTTCTCGGCGGTCTCGTCCAGGACGGGTACGTTGAACTCGTCCTTTGTCACGCTGGGGGATTCATCCGCCGTGCTAGAGGCCACGAACGGCGAACCGAAGAAGAACGTCGAGATCAGGGCGAGCCCCGCCGCCACGAGAACGAGGCTCATCAGGTTCAACACTATGTTCGCTAGGCGCACCTATATTTCCCTTCACAAACGAGCCAGTATCCTTCATAAACCAAGTCTGGACCGCACCCCATTGTATCCGAAAACAACATCACGACTAGCCTTTTCGACCCCGCAACCTCCAAACTATTCCCGGATGATAAAGAGCTTTCTGGCGACCTCGTTTTTATTTACGTCCGCCCCGGAACGCCGGATTACTACCGTGTAGTTTCCGGCCGGCAACGACTCCCCGGAGCGGGTCCTGAGCGCGAACTTGATCACTCCCGCCACCCCCGTCTCCGCCGGCGTAAGCTGGTCCTCCTGCTCGTCCACCACCTCGATATCCCCCGCCCCCGAGAACAACCACCCCAACACGGACTCCCGCCCGGAGCGCTGCACGCTGGCCTCCAGTTCCACCCCGGACGGCAGCCCCTCCACGGCAACATAGACGTACACCACCGCCGGCGCCTCGCTGAAGCGCAGAACATCCGAGGGTGGGTAGAGCGTGTCCTCCTCGCTCACGGCCACGTCCTTGACACCTTTAGCCTTCATGTTCTCCCCCGGCTCGAAACTCCCGCCGCCAAAAGCCCACACCAGCACCGCGAGCCCGGCGAGCACGAGCGCGCCGGTCAGAAACCAGGAGACACGCCGGCTTTCGGAGGAGGCTTGTTTCGTCGTCGGGAGCGGGGTCAAGCTGTCTTCCCTGTTCTAGCACGCTTCCAGATCAAGAACGTCGCGCCATTGTGCAGCGTGTGGGCCACGATTGGCGCGACTATGCCGTCCGTTATTTCGAAGAGCGCGCCGAAGAGGAACCCCGCCGCGACCGCCCAGACTGTCCAGATCAAAAAGCGGCGATCCGGCCCGATGTGCAGCAGCCCAAACGCGAGAGAGGCGATCACGATCCCGAATTCCGGCTGCACGGCCCCGCGAAAGAAAACTTCCTCCCCTATGCCGGAGAAGACCGCGAGCAGCACGAGATCCGACCGCGAGGAACCGTCAACCAGCACGGGCGCCAGTTCATCGGCCAACCGCCGGAGCGCCGGGACGGCGCGGTAAGTAAGCAGCCCGGCGCTTACGGTGACGGCGGCGGCGAGGACCCCGAGCAGCACCGAGAGCGGGATAGAGTCGCCGGGTGGGGCGAGTTCCCGGCCCCGCAGACCGTTCCACAGGGCCGCGGCGACGAGGAGGGCGCCGTAGAAGACGGCCGCTTGCTTAACGAAGCGCGGTCCCAATCGGAACCTCTCTGGCGTCGGACGCAGTCTGGGCTGCAGGCGCGATCATAACCCGGTATTGTACCGAAGCGGAATCGGCCGATCTCTTGGCTACCCGAAGTTGCGGCGATGGAAGGGTGCGATGAT
>CALMWA010000153.1 GCA_937873125.1 uncultured Actinomycetes bacterium
GGCGTGGTCGTCTAGTTAAAGTTCACGAGACGGACAGCCGACAACCACATTAGGCTTCGTTCAGCCGGTGCCGCTGGCTCGAAGAGCCACGGGTGCCTATACTGAACATCTTCCGGCGCGAGATAGAGGGGAGTAGGGGCACCGTTGGACGTGTTCGAGCTACGCAATCGCCTCGTCGAGGATTATGGGTCTTACGTACAGAGCTTCATCCGCATCAAGGACCCGCGCATCGAAGACAAGGTACGGCGGAATCTCGAAGACATACCGCCATCCTGATGGCCGCAGGTGGGGTGGACGGGAACTTCACGACGCTACCGGTGGTGTTGCCACTCGCTCTTATGAAATTAACCTGCGTAAACGTCGTATGAGGAATCCTGGGTACGAAAAGCTAGCCGCTACAGCTAAAGCTATGGGGTTCCCCCAGTCTGTGGTTCGAGCATACGCACGACGTTGGTGCAGCGGTGCGGATTAAGGAGGTGGGCAACAATCGGTCTCTCTCAAGTGGCATCAACTCCCTCTTTGACTCCGTAAGGAACGAAAAGACCGGCGAGCCGTAACACCAGCGCCGAGGTCGCCCGCATGAGCTCTGGCGATCTCACAAAGGAGGAGGTGGCGGCAGTGAGGTCTGGTGCTGACGCTGATCCCTCAAGCAACAAAGTTGTCGCACTAGCGGACGTGTTCGGTGTCGAACGCTCGTACTTCTTTAACGGCAGCAAAAAGACACCGATCATCGATCCAGAGATACTGGATAACTTTCAAGACGAAACGGTCAGCGCCATAGCCCATAAGAGTCTGCACCTTCCCAATCGCAAGAGGGAAACGATTTTGAGCATAATTCGGCAGTTTGAGAACACGCACGACGCCGACCGCAGTGCCTGATCGTAAGTGAACTATGTAGCCGGAACGAAGGCGGAGCATAGCTGTACCCGGGTGTTCGTCAATTGCGCTTTGGAAAGAGTCTCCGTCAAGTAAACTTTCAACGTGAAGCCTAGTCCGAGACAACTCAACAAACGTTGCCCATGCGGCAGCGGTAAGGCCTTTAAGAACTGCCATGGCGAAGAGTTCCTGGTCAAGCGACGGCCGAGGGTGCCGAACTACACTGCGGAGTCGGACCACTACGTCGACGCGCCCGGCTACACCTACCTGACGTCCACCTTCTTGTACGAGAATGAGGACCAACCGAGAACTGACCCTTTGGGCGAACCGGGCAAGTACGAGGCGACCGTCACGCTCCTGCAGCCGGGTCAGTCCGCCGAGAAGCTCTCGAGCCCCGGCATGAACCGCGTGTTCGAGGTCCAGAACGAGAAGATCGCCGGGGACTCGCACCTGGCGATGTGCCTTCCGAAAGACGCCCGGCCCTCGCCGAACGCCGACATCGGCATGGCCGCCATGTTCAGGGTACAGAGGCCGGACAGCAGCGCCGACGACGTGGAAATCACCCTCAAACCCAACGAGCATGGCAGGCTCTCGAAAGTGATCGTCAAACTGACGGCCCAGGACTTCTCGGACGCGGAGAGGCGGGCGCACTTCGAGGCTTCCTCGCTCTTGAGCTACCTGGCCTTCGAGCTGGACATCCCCCTCCGCGTAGCCCACACGAGCATTAAGGAAACGAGCAGTTGGCACGTGAGGGTGGGCTTCGTGAGGCAGTTCAGCTACAAGGGATTGGGGAACCTGCCGGATGGCTTCACCGGCGGCGGCTGGTCTTCGATGGAGATGAAGGGGGACGTTTACGCCGCCCTGACCAGCATCTACCGGGAGGCCCTGAACTCCGATAGCCCCTTCTACCAGTTCTTATGCTTCTGCCGGGTAATCCAGCGTCTCAAGGAGAGGCTGCGTCCCCGGTGGGAGAGGACGGTACTCGAACACGACAAGGGGCTGCTGCCGACCTACAGGAAGCGGGAGAGGTTCCCGGCCGACGGCGAGGAGGCCGACCGGTTCCCCGACCACGTGTGGGGGAAGAAATTCTACGCCGTCTACGACGAGCACCTGCGTCCCCTGCGCAACGGCATCGGGCACATCTTCCTGCAAGACATGGACGACGAGGACTCAGCAGAGCGCCCGACCGACGAGTACGAGTTCGTCAGCGAGGTCTACGTCCTCCTCCCCGTGGCCCACCACGTGGCCCGGACGATGCTCCACAACGATTTCGGGCAAGGAGGCCTCGCAAGGATAGCCGTCGGGCTGGGGCGGCCAGAGGGCGGGCGTTGAGCTGGGACGGCCCCACCTTGCTCGACAGCTTCGAGCGAGACGGCGAGTGGTGGCTGCCGGGAGACGGGATGCCCGAAAAGGTCTTTGGCAGGGCCTCCTTCGACCCGGCGGGTGGCGTCCGCCTGAAGACCTTGAGGCCCTTCCCTGAGGAGGGACGCCGCGAGATCGGCCGGAGATTCCGGCCGCCGCTGATCCTCGGCTTCTGGGGGTACGGGACGCCGGTGACGCTCTACCGGGCGACAAGGGTGGGAACGGTCAGGCCGTCCGGCAGCAACTTCGGCTCGGAGTTCTACGCCCGCTACGCAGTGGACGGGTACCACTTCCAGGCCGAGGAGGACGCGACACTCTTTTCGCTGGAGGTGGGGTTCACCGACCTCGAGGAGTGGGCGGGGCACCATCCGTTCGCGGGCACGATTCCCGTGCCGGGGAACCGCTGCACGGGCTATCGGGAGATGAGGCCGGTGGAAGCCGAGGTCGGATCCTTGCGGGCGAAGCTGACTGTGCGGTCCGATATGAAGAGTTGGGCGCTCGTCCCCATGAAGACCCTGCGTTGGGAGCACCGCGCCGTCTTCGAGATCGAGCCCGAGGAGGAGAAACCGCCGCGGTGGTACAGGGACGTCCTCGGAGGCCTACAAGACCTGCTCACCCTACTCGTGGGCCGCCCCGTGTACCCTAGCGCCGCGGAGGCGCAGGTGCGCCTCCGCGGCGGGAGCTCGCGTGCCGACCTGTTCTTCGACGGCGGCTCACGGCAACCCGGCACCGCGCTTCCTTCGGCGCGGCTTTCCCGCGACTCGGACGTCCTCCTGCCTCTGCCCCAGATACGGCACGACCTCCCCCGCGCGCTGGAGATCTGGTTCGCCAAGCGGGAACTGCTCGCGCCGGTCTACGACCTGTTCTTCGGCGTGCTCTTCGGCCCGGGCGTCGGCCCCGAGTACCAGTTCCTGAGCCTGGCTCAGGCGCTGGAGACCTACCACCGCCGCACCAGGCCGGAGAGCCGCTACCTGGCAGAAGCGGAGTACGGTAGACGCTACGAGGAGATAGTGGGGGCCTTGCCGGATGACCTGCCCCGCCCGCTCAAGAGCAAGATCAAAGATGTGCTCAAGTACGGGAACGAGTGGTCGCTGAGGAAGCGCCTGAAGGACATCTTCGACGAACTACCAGGGGGCGTGGTCGAAGATGGGGGCGGCGACTTCGTGGAAGCGGTGGTTAACACGAGGAACTACCTCACCCACTACACGGAGGAGCTGAGGGGACGGGCGCTGCACGGCACGGCCTTGAGCGGGGCCGCGGACGAGCTGCGGCGTCTTGTCGCATTCTTGCTGTTCCGGGAACTGGGGCTGGACGAAGGGAAAGTCGTCGCGGCCCTGGACAGGGTTCCCCGCCACGAGTACTTCTCCCTCGAAGACTGAACCCGCCGCGAATGGCGGTCCACAGAGCTTCGCTCAGAGTCCCTCTTCGAGGCCCAGAGAACGGCGGTAGGTACGGGGCCATCAGCTACCGCTCATGTCCCTCGGGGGAACCATCTGCCGGTGGATGTGCCCTAGCCGTCATTACCGAACAGCGTGCGAGGTTCCTGTTCGGGGGTTTCCGCGCCCAACACGGGTATCGCGTCCGCGAGGGCCTCGGTCGGAAGATTGCCGAGTTCCTTGGGTTCGAGCTTGTGCAGGCCGCCCCCGTACACCCGGCCCTCGGCCGAAAGGCTCTCCGGCGCCAGCGCGTTCCGCCCCCCCCACATCTCCTCCACT
>CALMWA010000154.1 GCA_937873125.1 uncultured Actinomycetes bacterium
CCGTTACGATTGGTTTAGCCATACCCTCACCCTACCCGGTTTTGTTAGGCGTATTTAGTCGTGTCTGCCCCCTTACCCCATTAGAGAACAGGTTTCGACACCTCGCGGGGCAAGCTGGCTACGAGGGTGGGTTTATCGAGTACTATATCGCTCCGCTCGTCTACCCCGGCGGGATGCCTAGACGGATGGAACTGATTGCCGGTTATTCGATTCTCATCTGGAATGCGTTGGTCTACGCGCTGGTGATCGTACTGAGCCGAAGGGACAGTTAGTATTTAGCCTTCATCCCGCCGGGATCTTAGTGCACGATTCCTGTTCGTTGTGCGGGCGCGATTGCTTGTGTGAGGCCGAGTCAGAGCCAGCCGGAGCGTTTGAAGCGGAGGTAGAGGAGGGAGGAGACGGCCAGCATCAGGAGGAGTGAGAGAGGGTAGCCGAAGATCCAGGACAGCTCGGGCATGTATTCGAAGTTCATGCCGTAGATACCGGCGATAATCGTCGGCACTATAAGGATGGCGGCCCAGGAGCTGACTTTCTGGACTTGCTCGTTCTGGCGAACGCTCACCATCGTGAGGTTGACGCTCAGGATGTTGGAGAGTAGCTCGCGGAAGCCTTCGATCTGCTCTGTGGTCCGTAGCAGGTGGTCCTGGATGCCCCGCAGGTGGCGCTGGAATTCCAGGTCCGGCTCGCCGGACTCGTTCGCGTTCAGGTGTTTCAGGGCCGCGGTCAGCGGTTGCGTCGCCCGGTGAAATTGGATTACCTCGCGCGAGAGCTCGTAGATGCGGCGCGACACGCCGGGGTTATCGCCGAAGACCTCCGACTCGATCTCGTCAATGTCGTTCTCCAGGCCCTCCACTACCGGACCATAGTCGCTGACTACGAGATCCATGACAGCGTACAGCACCGCCATCGGACCCTGGCGGAGCGTCTCCGGTTCCCCCTCCATACGTAGGCGCAGGTCGCCGAGCGCCGGTGTCTCGCCGCGCCGGATTGTAATGACAAAATCCGGCCCCACAAAGACGTGAATCTCATCGAACTCCACCACCTCGCGGTCCTCCACGTAGCGCGCTGTTCGCAAGACGACGAAGATCAAATCTCCATAGCGCTCTATCTTCGGGCGCGGATGCTCCCGTACAGCATCCCGCATCGCCCCCTCGTTCAATCCGAGCTCCGTCGCGACGGAACGTAATTCTTCGGGGTCTGGGTCGTGCAGGCCGACCCAGGCGAACCCGCCCCTCTCGCGGCAGGTCTCCCGAATTTCATTCAGCGGGCAAGGAGTGCTCCGCCTCCCGTCCACGTAGATGGCGCTATCCACGATCACGAGGAGATTTTCTACCGCCGGCGTCCGAAGACGAAGTACGAGACCGGGCCTATGAAGTTGACGAACGAAACCGCGACCCACGGCCACTTGCCACCCCTTATCTCCTCTGCGGGCCGTCGGTAAATATCCGATAGGGCCGTGAGGAGCAGCGAGACCTGGACCGAGATCATCACCAAGACGGTGGTTTTCTGCCGCTCGCTCAGATCACTCCACTTGCGCTTCGCCATAACTGTCTCCTTCCCGCGAGATTCCGATATCTTATCCCTCATGGAGTTCGCGTTGGATCAGTACGGGCCACAGGGGTATTTCGCCACCCTGGATCGTGGCCTCGACCTGCCGCTTTAGACCGTTTGTAGAGATCCAGGCCCGCAGCACCGCTTCCTCGACGCGCGGGATGCTGTGAAGCCCCATGCATGTTACATCCTTAGAGATAACCGCCACCGTGCGCCCGCCGATCTCGGCGAGCGCGTTCCGAATTACACCTCTCAGAACCTCCTCCAGAGCACATCCCCGGTACCTTCGACGCAACTCCAGCGCCCGGCCCTGGACCTCGGTTTCGCCGCCGGAGGCCAGTAGATCCCAGGCCAGACCACTCGACTTAAGGAACCTGCGATGGGACTCTTCCATCAGCACCACACCGCCCGGCATCGGCAATCCCGAGCGTGCCAGCGAGTTCAGCACCCCTACGTGTCCGGCCTCCGGCCCGTAGGGCGCATCGCCGAGCTTCAGCGTTAGCGAAGCCCTACCGGAGCTGTCCTGAAAAGGGTCGTGGTGTTCGTCGCTCTCCATATGCAATAAAGGTATCAGCCCGAGCGAGTGCTCGAATGAGCAGTACGGTCCAATCATTTGGCAAAGATTGATCAAAACGCCGGAAGGGGGACTCAAGAGTTTAGTATGCCCAAAGTCCGGGCGCGTGCCAGAGCCTCCAACTGCGAGTGAGCGCCGAGCGCCTGCAGCAGAGCCCGAATATGGTTGCGAACTGTCGCCTCCGAGAGGTGCAGGCTGGTTTTTATCTCTTTAACTGACTTGCCCTCGGAGAGCAGCTTCAGCATCTCCAGCTGACGGGCGGTTAGCGCGGGAATGTCCTTTCGAGAACGCGTGGCAACGTTCGCGGCAATACCGCCGGGCTGTTTTTTGGAGAGATGGATCAGGCCGCGCGCCATCTCAAGAGTCTCATGCGTATCCTGAGCATCACGCAAGAGGTGGACTAGGTAGATCCCATCCTCACACTCCACGCTCAGGGTGCTGACATTGACCCAGCGCTTGCCTCCCGTCGGTGCGGATACCAGCATGTCGTAGCTGGTTACGGGACGCCCCTCCTGGCTCATCCGCATCACCGAACAACCCCAGCTACAGAAGGTCTCCCCGTTCTCCCGCTCGCCCAGCACCACGTCGTAACAAGCCTTCCCGAGTACGTCTTCCGCCCTCGTGCCCGTCAGGAACTCGGTCCGGGTGTCCCAGTAGACAACGCGGTAATCCGGGGCCACGATGAACATTGCGTCCCCCGTGCGGTACTCGACGAACCTCTGGATGGGCTGCGGTAGTCGAACCGTGTGCATGATCCCAGCGCCTCTGTTTGCTTACATTTCCCCCAAACGTATCTCACTATATACCCCGCCCGCCGAGCATTCAATTAGACTGGAATGCTCAGTCGATCCTTCTCGGGATCTTAGAGACCAGGGGCTTATTCCTGCCAGACACCGTGCTAAAATTCGCCGCTTGCACGGGCTTTTTCCACGCCCTCCACATCACAGCACTCAAGGAGACGATTTTTCAATGAACCAGCAGAGAGTTTTAATAACCGGCGGAGCGGGGTTCCTCGGCATCAACCTCGTCCGTCACCTTCTCTCCCGCGGCTTCGCGGTAACGTCGCTCGACGTGGAGGACTTCGACTACCCCGAACGCAACCGGGTCGAGGTCATAAAGGGCGATATTCGCGATAAGGCGCTCCTGGACCGGGCTATGGAAGGCGTGGACTTCGTCGTCCACACCGCCGCCGCCTTACCGCTCTACTCACCCGAAGACATCTACACCACCGACGTCGAGGGCACCCGCAACGTCCTGGACGCAGCCCTGCGGCGCAGCGTAAAGCGTGTCGTCCACGTCTCCTCGACGGCCGTCTACGGCATCCCGGACCATCACCCGCTCTACGAGACGGACAAGCTGGAGGGTGTCGGGCCGTACGGCCAGGCCAAGATACAGGCCGAGATGATCTGCCTGGAGTACCGGGCCAAGGGCCTCGTCGTCCCGGTAATTCGTCCCAAATCCTTCGTCGGCCCCGAGCGCCTCGGCGTCTTCGCGCTGCTCTACGACTGGGCCGTAACCGGCCACAACTTCCCCATGATCGGGAGCGGAAACAACCGCTACCAGCTCCTCGACGTAGAAGACCTCTGCGACGCCATCGCCCTGACTCTGACGCTCCCGGAGGAGAAAGCTAACGACACGTTCAACATCGGCGCCAAAGAGTTCAGCACGATGAAGGAGGACTACCAGGTTGTCCTCGATTACGCCGGCCATGGCAAGAAGGTCGTCGGCTTCCCGGCGCTGCCCGCGATCCTGGGCCTCCGCGTCCTGGACCGGCTCGGCGTCTCCCCACTCTACAAGTGGGTCTACGAGACGGCTTCTAAAGACTCCTTCGTCTCCATCGAGAAGGCCGAGCGCGAGTTGGGATACGCGCCGAAGTTCTCCAACAAGGAGGCACTGCTCCGAAATTTCCGCTGGTACCTGGATAACCGGGAGAAGTTCGAGAATGCCTCCGGCGTCTCGCACCGGGTGCCGTGGAAGCAGGGCGCCATCGGGCTGCTGAAGAAAGTTTTCTAATTTTCTACGCCGAAGAATTAACTCAGTTGTGAGGCTGCTGTCCGGTCCAGCATCCACACTGAACCATCGGCTGGCCGGACGAGTTTAGCCGGGTAGTCGTGGGGACCGACGTTTCCTTCGAGTATCTCCTTTAAGGCCTCGGCCTTGTCCTCCCCGGCGACCGCGAACACGACGGCCCGCGCCGCGTTTATGACCGGCGCGGTGAGCGTGAGGCGGACAGTTTCCAGCTTCTCGACCGGATTCTCGACGGTGAGCCGGTCCCGCACGTCGAGCGCCGGGGTGTTTGGGAAAAGGCTCGCGGTGTGGCCGTCACCGCCGATGCCGAGCATTACGAGATCCAGGCTGGGAATACTTTCGCTTCCGAAGAACTCGCGTAACTCATCCTCGTATAGAGTGGCGGCCTCTTCTGGCGGCAACTCTCCTCGCATGCGGTGGACGGAGCCGACCGGGACGTGGTCCAGGAGCGCTTCTCGCGCCATGCGGTAGTTCGAGTCTTCGTGATCCGGCGGCACGGTCCGCTCGTCGCCGAAGAAGACGTGGACCCGACTCCAGTCGATTCCATCAGCGTAGTCGCGGGCGAGTATCTCATAGGTTGCCTTCGGGGTGGAGCCGCCGGCCAGCGCGACGGTGAACCGGCCGCCCTCCTCGATGGCTGCTGTCGCGCGCTCGGCGAAGTCGCGGGCGGCGGCCTCGGCTAGTTCCTGCTTGTCCTCGTAGATCTGAACGTTCATAGATCTAGTATCTCCACCGCGATACTCAGAGCGGCTTCGTAGGCTCCGTCGCGGCCCCGGTATTGGAGCTCCTCTCCCACAAGGACGCCGAGGTCAAAGGAGCCGATATGCACGGTGCGCTCGGCACACAACTCGTCGCCGCGCTTGACGGTGGTGCGGACGTCCGAAAGTTCCCGATGCCGCGAGACCTGAAAGCTGTACTCGGCGGAATGTATACGGATTCGGCGCAGCCGGGCGTCGGGCGAACTGGGCGACATCTCGAACGTGACTTGGCCAGACGGACCCGCGAATTCGACTTTGAAGCTCTCGCCGTTGCGATTTACGCTTTCGGCACTCCAGCCGAGGGTGGAGGCGAGCCAGCCCGCGAGCAGCAGCGCCCGGCATTCGCCGCCGGGGGCGTAGAGGACTTCGACGCGTTCGATCTTCTCGAGCTCTCCCGTCCGTTCGGGAGCGCTGAAGATATCCGCGAGCAGCGAGCGCCAGGGCGAGAGTCCGACCCACTGCAAGTCCCCGATGGCCGGAGTCTCAGGGTTCTCCAGTAGGGTATGAATACCACGCAGACATCCTTCATGGTCTCCGGATGCCGCGGAGTTCAGGATGATGCGGTCGGAAATTTCGGCCATCCCGGTGAATTCTGGCGAGCGGGGTGAGAATGCACCCGGATACCAGAGAAAGACGGGCAGATCGGAGATGAGTAGCGGTCCGGCGAGGCTATCGAGGTGTCTGGCGGGCGGTCCCTCGGCGTGGATGGTTATCTGTTCGGCGCAGACCTGGGCGCCGCCACCGCCACGCACGTTGCAGAACGCCGAGAGTTGCACATCCACGTTCGTCTCACCGTCCGGGTCGGAGATCAGGACGATGGCTCGCGACGGGTAGCGACCCGCGATGGCCGAGACGGCTCGTGTAACCTCTCCCGCAGACTCCTCATCGGTAACGACGATCAGGTTGAGGACGCTGGAGCGCAGGGCCAGCGTGCCGTCCTCGTTCATCCGAAGCTGGGCCAGCTCGTGCTCTATCTGCTCGACACTCATCGACCCACCGCCGGGCGCGCGCCGGGATTCCCCGATCACAAGTCTCTCCTCATGGCCGCCTCCACTCCCGCCCGTCGTACTCGAGCAGGTCATCGGCGTCCTCCGGCCCCCACTCGCCGGCCGGATACATCGAGACCTCCTTCTTCTCCGACCAGGCCTGCATCACCGGCGCGAGGATGTCCCACGCCCCCTCGGCCTCGTCCGCCCGGATAAACAGCGTCGGGTCGCCGAGCATCAAATCCAGCAGGAGCCGCTGGTAGGCGTCGGGTGCTTCTTCGAGAAACGCCGTCCCGTAGAGGAGGTCCATGTTCACGGAGCTGACCTCGAAACCCTGTCCCGGCACTTTCGCCCCGATCTTGAGCGAGATGCCCTCTTCGGGCTGCACGCGGACGACCAGCACGTTAGGGTCGAGCCCCTGAGTGTCGCCGTGGGCGAAGGGCGTATGAGGCGTGGGACGGAACTGGATCGCGATCTCCGTCGCCTTCTTCGGCATCCGCTTTCCCGCCCGGATGTAGAACGGGACCCCAGCCCACCGCCAGTTATCGACGAACACCTTCAGCGCCACGAAGGTCTCGGTCACGGAATCGGAGGCAACGTCCTTCCCCTCGCGGTAGCCTTCGACTTCCTCGCCCCACACCCAGCCGCGCTCGTACTGGCCGCGCACGGCGTAGTGCTCCACGTCGTCCTCCGGGATACGCCGGACCGCCTTCAGGACCTTCACCTTCTCCTCGCGCAGCGAGTCGGCGTCGAAGGCCACGGGCGGCTCCATCGCCGTGAGGCACAGGATCTGCATGACATGGTTCTGGACGATGTCGCGCAGGGCGCCGGCCTCCTCGTAGAACGCGCCGCGGGTGCCGACGCCGATGTCTTCGGCGACCGTGATCTGGACGTGGTCCACGTAGTGCTGGTTCCAGATCGGCTCGAAGATCCCGTTTGCGAAGCGTAGGGCTAGGATGTTCTGGACCGTCTCCTTCCCCAGGTAGTGGTCTATCCGGTAGATCTGGGACTCGTCGAAGTAACGCCGGATCTCCTCGTTCAACTCCTGCGCGCTCTCCAGATCCCGCCCGAACGGCTTCTCGACCACGAGGCGCGACCAGCCGCCCTCCTCGCCGTTGTTCATCCCCGCCTCTCCCAGCCGCTGCACGATGGCCGGGACGAGCGACGGCGAGGTGGAGAGATAGAAGGCCCGGTTTCCCTGGGTTCCCCGCTCCGAATCCAGCTTCCTCAAGAACTCTTTCAACTCGTCGTAGGCTTTCGGCTCCTTCGAGTCGCCGGCGAGGTAGAAAATCCCTTTGGAGAAAGACTCCCACACGTCATCCGACACTTTGCCGGAACGGTGCTCTTCGAGGGATTTATGCAGCTTCTCCCGGAACTCCTCGTGGCTCATCTCCGTGCGCGAGACGCCGACCACCGCGAACTCCAGCGGCAGCCGGCGCTGGGCGGCCAGGTCGTAGAGTGCCGGGACCAGCTTGCGCGCCGTCAGGTCGCCCGACGCCCCGAAGATGACCATGACCCCCGGCTCCGGCACGCGCGGCAGCCGCTGCTCGTCCCGGAGTACGTTCTGAAGAACCTGTGTATCGGCCACGTTGGTTCCTCTAATCCTTGCCCTCTTCGGGATACCTGGTGCTCGCCTCCTGAATGGCGTGACCACCGAACTCACCCCGCAGCGCGGCGATGACCTTCATGGCGAAGGAGTCGTCCTGGCGGGAAGCGAAGCGGGCGAAGAGGGAGCCCGCGATGGTGTTCGCCGGCACGCTCTCGTTGATGGCCTCCATCACCGTCCAGCGGCCCTCGCCGGAGTCCTCGGCGTAACCCCGGAGGTTGTCGAGATGACTGTCCTTCTCGAAGGCGCTCTCGGCCAGTTCCAAGAGCCAGCTACGGACTACGCTACCCTGGTTCCACAGGCTGGAGATGGCGCGGAGGTCGAAGTCGTACTGGCTCTTCTCCATGATCTCGAACCCCTCGGCGTAGGCCTGCATCATGCCGTACTCGACGCCGTTATGGACCATCTTCACGAAGTGTCCGGCCCCCGCATCACCCAGGTAGGCGTAGCCGTTCTCGGGAGCGAGGGTCTTTAGCGCAGGCTCGACGTGCTCGTAGGCGCTCGAATCGCCGCCGACCATCAAGCAGTAGCCCACCTGCAAGCCCCACACGCCGCCCGACGTCCCGGCGTCGAGGAAGCGGATGTCGCGTTCCTTCAGCATCTCGGCGCGGCGAATGGAGTCCCGGAAGTAGGAGTTGCCGCCGTCTATGAGAATGTCGCCCGCGTTCATCATGTCGGCGAACTTGAGGAGGGCCTGCTCGGTCACGTCGCCGGCGGGGACCATCGTCCAGATCGCGCGCGGCCCATCACCGGAGAGCTTCTCGACCAACTCCTCCATCGAGTATGCGCCCTCGGCGCCGTCGGAAACCGCCTCATCCACCGGCCCGGAGGAGCGATTGCCCGCGACCACCCGATGCTCACCACTCTGAACTAGCCGACGAACCATGTTGCCGCCCATCCTGCCCAGACCGTAGATACCTATCTCCATCGTTCCTCCCTTTTTCGGAGCGATCAACCCTGCTCGTGGTTCTCTAGCTGCATGTTAGCCGGCGCCGCCGGATCATTGTCTAATCTGACGGGCCGTTGGGCAAGACACAATCTGCCAACTCTCCTACGATTTCACGGGACATTCGTTCGTAAGTTTCAGCCTTCCCTCGCCAGAAACAGCAGGTGTGAGGCTACCATTCTAACCACCCGACCAAACCTCACGCCAACGACAAGAGGCCGATCCCTATCTGGGAACCGGCCTCTATCAAGTGATTGAATTCGGCTAGAACGGAATGTCGTCGAAATCCTCTTCGTTGATGTCCACGTCGTCGCGCTTGCCGCCCTGCCGCTGCCCGCCGCCCTTGCGCGCTCCACCACCGCCACCGGAGGGAGCACCGCCCTCACCGTCGCCCCGTCCGCCGAGGAACTGGACATTGTCGGCGACGACGTCTACCTTGCTCCTCTTCGAGCCGTCCTGGGCCTCCCAGGTGCGGTACTGGAGCTTGCCCTCGACCAGGATCGGGTCGCCCTTCTTCTTGTAGTTTGCGATGGTCTCTCCGAGCTCGCGCCACGCCGTGACGTCGAAGAAATCCACCTCCTCGCTCTTGGAGCGCACCCGGTTTACGGCGATCCCGAAATCACACACCGGTATGCCGCTACCCGTGAACCTGAGCTCCGGGTCTCGCGTGAGGTTCCCCGCGATTATTACTTTGTTGAAACTGACCATCCCGACATCCTCCTCTACTTGATCCTCTCGCTGCTAGTCTACAGAAACATCCCCGCTTCTCAAGAGCCTAAACTTCGCCGGAAGCGGGCTTTCGGGCCGTCACGAGCCGCGCCGGCGGGAAGATATTGAACCGGAGCCCGGATCGGCTCACATCCTGCATGCCGGCCTCGCGCAGCGACTTCGCATACTCGCCCGTATCCCAGATGTCCAGTATAACTATGCGCCCGCCGGGCTTGAGGATTCTCGTCAGCCCGCGCACGGCTGTGGCGCGCTCTTCCCGCTCCTGGATATTGTGGAGTATGAGGCTCGAGAGGATCACGTCGAAGGATTCGTCCTTGAAGGGCAACTCACTCAGGTCACCCTCCAATATTTCGATGCGCTCCTCCACCCCTTCGGCGCGGGCGTTGGCGAGCGCGGCCTCCGGGCCGTTGCCGGATGGGTCTTTCTCCCGCCAGGCATCTACGCCGACGGCCACACCGCTCGTCAGGCGCTTCGCCGCCCCGATGAGCATGAGTCCCCGACCACACCCGGCATCGAGAACCCTCTCGTCGCCGCGCCAGGGGATGGAGTCGAGGATGCGGTCTCGCTCCTTGAGCTTGCCGCGACGGCTGCTCAACACCATCAGTGCGGCGGCTCCCAGGCCAAGGACGCCCCAGATAACTCCGAAGCCCACCACGAGCCCGGCCTGGACCGGGCGGGTCTCGGCGAAGGAGTAGTAGAAAAAGATACTGGCGGCGAACGCGGAGATCCCCGCCAGCGCGAAGTTTCGCACGAGGCCCGGCGCGTCTATTCCATAGTCTGGGCTTCCGTGGTCGGGTCGCTGGTTCATGGGGTTAGGGCTTCGTCACGGCCACGTCGATCTTCTGGTCTTTTATGGTGACGATCACGTCCCCGTCCTCGTCGTTGCGGAATACCTTCGCCCCGTACTCCCGAAGCCGGGTGAGTGTCTCGGGCGTGGGATGTCCGTAGGAGTTGTCCGCGCCGACCTGAATAACAGCTACCTTGGGCCGGAAAGCGTTGAGGAAGAGCGGCGTGGATGAGGTGTTCGACCCGTGATGCGTTACCTTCAGTACGGTCAACGGGCCGGTATACGAGCCGTTCGCCATGTACTCTTCCTCCTTCGCTTCGGCGTCACCGGCGAGAAGGATGCGGGCCATGCCGTAGGTCAGGAGGATAGCGATGGAGTTGTCGTTGGTCTCGGAGAAGAGCCCGCCCTCGGCGTCGGTCGGCGGAGCGATAACGTCGGCCCGGACTCCACCCCAGTCCATCTGCTCTCCGGCTCGTGTGATCTCTATTTTCGAGCCTTCGTCGCGCACGCCGCGCAGGAATGAATTGTAAGTAAGCGTGCCTTTGTCGTCGCCGGAGAGATAGACGTTCGCCACCTCGAAGGCGTTCAGTACGTCCAGGAAGCCGCCGATGTGGTCGGCGTCGGGGTTGCTGACGACTATGCCGTCGAGTTTCTGAACGCCCCGGCTACGCAGGAAGTCCACGACGTTAGGTCCCTCCTCGGGCCGGCCGGCGTCTATCAGGTAGGCCGCGTCTCCGGCCTGGACGAGCACTCCATCTCCCTGACCTACGTCTATGAAGCTGACGGAGAGCGAGCCGGATGGCGGCGGCGAGGCGCCGCCAAAAGATTCACCGGAGGCCAGCTCCCAAAATTCCGCGCAGCCGGGTGTGAGCAGCAAGCAGAAGAGAAGTGTGAGCAGCGCGCGGCGCGAAGTTCGGCGGATCTTTGTTATTCGCGGTCCTCGGGGGTGAGGCGGTCGATCCACTCGTCGGCCTCCGCGCGGGTGAGGTCCGTGAGCGGCTTGCCGAGCCTGGTCTCCAGGCGTTCGACGCCGTTCTCGCCGCGCATCTCGACCGCGAGCGTCTTCAGGAGATCCACCTGACTCTTGCGCGCCTTCTGCGTGCCGCCCCGGCCCTTTCCAGCGGCCGGCTTTTCCGCTGGCGCGGCGGGCGCCGGGGCGGGCGTCTCGGCCTGGCCGTTCGGGGTGGTTTCCTCGACGGGAGACTGGCTCCGCGCCGGAGGCTCTTTGGCTCGTTCGTCCTGACTTCCGCCCTGGCGTCCGCTACGAATGGGCGTGGGAGCAGCGGCGCTCCTTGCTTGCGGAGCCGGGTTGTAGCTCTCGGAGGGTGGCGCATCGTCGCCGTCGGAGAGTTCTTCGAGGGCGGTGGCGCCGACGTTCACGGCGTCGCGCAGGGCGCGTGCCTTGGCGCGGGTCTCGGCCATGCGGATAACGTGCGGCGCGATGTTTCGCCCGACGTTGTTAGGAGAAGCGTCTCCTATGCCGGAGAAGACGCGGTCGTCCTCCATTCGGACGGTCGCCTTCACGACGGCCACGTTACCGTTGGATTCGTCGGGGACCTGGATCAACTCGGTGTCTATCCCCTTGAGGCCGCGGTTGTGGGCCTCGTCCAAAAGGCCCGCGAACAACACGTATTGCTTGCCCTGACGGGTGATGAGGAACTCGTCTCTCATAGGCCGCGCCGCACCTCCGCCTCGCGGTAATCTTCGCCTTCGAGCGAGATCCAATCGCTCATCCCTATGATCCTGCTGGCCGTCCGCTCCCCGAGTTGGTTTGCGAGGTCCTTCGGCCCGATGTTGGACGTGAAGATAGTCGGTAACTCCTCCCGGTAGCGATGGTTGACGATGACGAAGATGCGCTCCCGCACCCACTCGTTCGCGCGCTCGGCGCCCAGGTCGTCGAGCAGCAGAAGGTCGGCGTTCTTCACGGCAGCCATCCACTCGTCGATGTCGCGTCCGGGATCGTTGTACGCCCCGCGCATGTTGTCCAGAAGCTCCGGGACGGTTACGAAAAGAGCGGGTACTCGCTTGCGCGAGATCAACTCGTTCATCACCGCGACCGCGAGGTGGGTCTTACCCGTCCCAACATCGCCGCAGAAGTAAAGTCCCCGTCCGGTCGCGCTGTTCTCTTCCCAGCTCTTGAGGTAGCTCTCGACCTTCTCGGTGGCGCGGGCGGCCGAGGGGCTGACGTAGGGCTTGAAGTTCCCGAAGGTGAAGCCCTTCATGCGCTTGGAGAGGCCGCTGCGCTCCTTAAGGATCGCCACGCGCGAGTCGCGGCGCATCAACTCCCACTCGCGCTGCTCGTTCTTCTGCTCGCACTCCGGCGTGCAGGGATGGTAGTACCACTCGCCGGGTTTCTCATACTTCCTCTGGAGGGCGGGCGGAAACTCCACCCACTCGGCCGTAAGCTCCCGACCACAATGCGGGCAGATCTGATCGTCCAGCCTCAAAGCCTCCGCTTGCTTATTCCGTCTCGCCGAAGAGCCACTCATAGCCTTCCCGGCGTCTGGCAGCAGATTGTCTATTCGCTCCACCACTCACCCCCCCTCCGCCTTCCCGGAGCTTCAACGCCCCGCCCCGAACCGCCCCGCTCTGCTCCACGAGCCTGAGCTTGCGGTCCTGCTCGAAGCGCTCCACGTCCTCGACCGTCTTCACGCCCCGCTCCACCCAGCGCTCCAGGATGCTCCGCACGTATCCCACCCGCCGGGCGTCGCGCTCACTGGCGATCTTCAACGCCTCGCGCACCACCTCCGGCGAGAGCCCGTCTCGCCCGCAATACCCGTTCAGAAACTCCAGGATGTGCGGCGCCGGCAAGCTTCCCATATACCTGAAGTAGTCGTCTGCCGAAACCCCCTCCGGCTCTGCCCGCACCACCTCTATATCGTAAGCGGGCCGCTCCTCGGCAGCCTCCCGAACGGGCTCACGAACGGTTTCACGAGGTTGTTTCCGCGCCGGAGCGCCCGACGCGGTGCCGGGTGGGTGCTCTGCTACCTCCATCCAGCCCTCCCGTTCCACGATGAAGCCTGCCTCCACAAGAATCCTGAAAGAGGCTTCGACGCTATCCGGGGTGGAACGCAATAGCTCAGCAACTTCTTCGACCTCCACGGAATCCTGGCCGATATCCGGGAGTATTCGGAGCAACTCGTACAGGGCGACGGCTTCCGCGCCGATATGCGGCATCCAACGCACGTAGAGCCGGGCGCGCTCGCCCCGCACCGCGCGCTCCCCCGGAGGTGTAAGTCTGACTCTCTCCATCCTGCCGCCAAGTATAGCGGGCGAGCGGCGGGGTCTCTACGGCCAATTCACCATCGGCGAGCAGACCACTCACCCTGAAGAACCGTAGCGGAACAACCCGGCACAGGTTTCCGGCTCTTACGCCTTGGCAGGGGCTCTGGCATTTGTCGGCGCATCGCTCTCTGGATGCCTTTGTCCGCCCGGTACGCGAGAAGCACGAGCACGGACCTGAGGATAGTTTCTCAAATAAGCGCGACCGTGCCGCTCACCAGCGCTCTCTCACGATGCCGGACGCGATCAATACCAGAGTTCCTCGAGCAGGTTCCAGTAGTACAGGAACCAGACGAAGCCAAGCCCCGCCAGCGCCACCACGGTGTAGTGCACTCGCCCGGCCACACTCCAGTAGCGCCTTATCCACACCGGAACGACAAGAACGAGCGCACCGAGAGCCAGTACAACGATCGGAAACGGCAGCACCTCCACCACACGCAGCAGCGGCGGGTCTCCATAAGCAAGTTCGAGCGGATCGGAAGCGCTCAACACGAGCGCGTAGCCGATCAGATACAGCAGGCTGAGCGCGCCGGTTCCTCCCGCCAGCCATCGGGCCAGACAGGACGGGCCGGGACGCGGCGTCCCGGCCCCGCCCTTCCCGCGGTCCCGGAGAGCCCCGATCGGCCAGAGTACTATCGCGGACAGGAAGAGAGCCGCGCAGACCGCCAGCAAACCGACGTGTAACGCGGGAGTTTCGTACCAGGCAAGCCTGGCGTAAGCCACCGTCGTGCTGCCACCGAAAAAGAGGTGTGTGACGCGGCCCTGCCCGTTCTCTCGAAAGACCATGTTCTCCTGCCTCATGTTCCCCTGACCGTCCACCTCCCGGAAGACCAGCGGCTCTACCTCTACCCACCGTTGCGGCTGCCCTCCAAGCGTCCTCCTGGTCAACAGAGCGGCGTCGCCGGAGGCGCTCACGTTCAGCGTCCCCCTCAGCGCGTTCAGCTTCTCGGGGGTGGTTTGCGACGCTCGGGTGGATCCGTAGCTGCCGGCGAAGCCGCCTGCGCGCTCCCGGAAGTCCGTCGCGGAGGTCTTCGCGGGCGAGTCGGGCACGGGATAGTAGCGGTCGAGAAACGCCCCGAACAGTTCGTCGCGGGCCTCCTCTCCGCCTGCGCTGTTGTAGGAGAAGAACAGGCCCGCGTCCTGTTCCGGGAGCAACACGAGCCTGGAATGGAACAGAGTTGTATCGCCGCCCCACCCGATGATCCTCTGGTCGTTGCGATCAAACTGGGCAAACCCGTACGCCAGGCCGTTCACCCGCGGGTCGTGGCCGAAGTGCCGGCGATGCATCTCTTCCGCCGTATCCTCTTGCAGTATACGTTCGTCGCCGTAGCGTCCGTTTTGCAGGTGCGAGATCATGAAGTGCGCCATGTCCGTGGCCGTCGCGCTCATGGAGCCCGCTGGCGCGGTCTGGTAGAACTCGAACCTCTCCGCCTCGTACCCGCCGTTCGCGTAGGTGTATCCCAGGGCAAGGTTCTCCGCCAGCTCGGGAGGTAGAGGCTGCCGGGTGGTGGTGTGGTGCATGTCCAGCTTGCCCTCTTCGACGAGCTGCATCACGGCCGTAGCGGTGAACGGCTTACCCACCGATCCGACGCGGAAGAGCGTCTCGTCAACGACGACGCGCTCGCGGTTCTTCAGGTCGGCATAACCGTAACCCTTCGCGAAGAACAACTCGCCGTCCTTGACCAGCGAGAGCAGAACGCCCAGGCAGATCAGCTTCGCCAAAGGCAGTATCCGCCCTTTCATGGCTTCCTGGACTCCTTTCGGACAGGAGTGTGCGCTCGAAGCTGCTTCACTCCGACTCCTCGTTTCCCGGACGCGCCGCAAACGTGAAAGACTTGCTCACCACGGTCGAGCTGTCCTGTTCGACATTGATAGAATTCCTTGACATCGGCATCGTGTTGGGAGGACGATCCCGGTACGTCTTGCCGGGTATGGACGGCAGGCCGGGTGTTCCCACTCTCGCTGTTATTGTCGTAGGTTCGGTGTCCTTCACCTTCAGGGTAAGATCAAGCCCTTCCGAAGGCGGACTCCAATAGTTGAGGGTCCACGCGGGTATCCCTCCGTCGTGGAGAGGTTCTTTCGAGACGCGCTTCCCGTCGATCTTTGCATCCACGACCTGCTCCTTTGTCTCCACGACGAGGAGGTTTGCCTCCGCCGGCGCGGTTACGCGCATCCGCAGTGTCCGCAGCACCCCGCCGCGCGTGCCGTCGTCGAGGAGCGCTACGTTCGGCGTTGCCAGCGTAACCGCGGGGGCTTTACCGTAGAGCAGCGGGTCTGTCAGGCCGAGATAATCGGCCACGGACCCCTTCTTCGCTTCCTCTCCGAGGAATTGTTTGGTCCAGGCGTCGGGCGCCTCATCACCGCTCTCCCAGAAGGTTTTGCCCGTGTCGGCGTTCAGCGTGTAGAGGATGCTATCCGGCCTGGGATGGCGCGCGTCGAAGCCGGTCGTGAGGGTCCCGAACAGCAAGAGTCCCAGGCCAAGAACGGCAGCCGCGCCGGGCAAGGCCCACCGGTTGGGCTTCGCGACGAGGTCGAGGTGGGGGATCAACAGCCCCATCAGCAGCGCGATCGCGAGCGCGAACACCGCCACCGTCGACGACGAGAGGCCCTTGGTAAGGGTTACCCCGTAGACACCGAGCGCGGGGAGGATCACCGCCAGGACCACGCTGACCGCGAGCACGGCGAACGGGTACCAGGAACTTGCCGGCCGGTCGCCGATGGCGAACAGGGCGGCTAGCCCGAGGAGGCTGAAGAGCAGCGGCCAGGCGAACAGGTAGCTACCGGGGGCAAAGTACACACCGGTCGCCACCGTCAACAGCAGCCACCAGAGCAGAGCCCCCACAGCCAGGTTGGCGACCCGGACCTTTTTGCCAAAGCCGGCGTAGAGCGCGGCGGTGATGGAAACACTTAGCCCGGCGAAGCCTATCCAGAAGAGAGTAGGCTTATACTCTAAAGCCCATGTTCCGCCGGGGTGGAGGGTGAGGATCAGAGTCCAGACAAGGTAGGCGCCGAGCGCCGCAATACCCATACTTACCGGCAGTACGAGGAAGCCCAGCGCGATGCCGCCGGGCGTCAGCCGCCTCCCTCTGAAACCGAGGGTGACGACCCCAACGAAGACCAAGACGACGAGCGACATCAACGGGATCGCCCATGTCTCGGGGTAGTGGATCAAGAACCTGGAGAGGTTGAAGTAGACCTCATCTGGGGCTTTCGTGTGTTCCAGGCTCACGTTACCGAAATGGCGCGCGAGCGGTAGGGCGTAGGAGCCCATGTGTTGCAGGCTCCGCTCGTCTAGCGCCTCCGGGGTGTCCAACGGGGTATGGTAGTTCGTGAGCCCTCCCGTGTAGGCGACGTGCAGGCCCGTCATGCCGGCGTTGAAGAAGACCCTCAAGTCGGAATCGGCGCCGGAACGCTCGTAGAAGGCGACGGTATCCGAGGTCGTCATGGGGTAGGGAGCGGCCTTCGCGAACTTCCGGACGGCCCAGCCCGCCTCGTCGCTGGTGTCGGGCATTAGCGCGGGACCCGTGTTGCCCCGAGCTTCGAGGTTGAGCACTATCCCGACGTCCTTGGCCCAGGGGTGGCTGTCAACGAAGGCGCGGGCACCGAGCAAGCCGCGCTCCTCGCCCTCGGTGAAGAGGAAGATCATGTCGTTCCTCAGAGGCGGCCCGGCCTTTAGGGCGCGCAGGGTCTCGAGCATCGTCGCCACCCCCGCCCCATCGTCGCTGGCCCCGGGAGCGTCCTGCACGGTGTCGTAGTGGGCCATGATCACGAAGGCTTTGCCGCTATCGTCCGTGCCTTCGAGGCGAGCGAGCACGTTCTGCGGTCTCCCCGCGAGTAGCGCATTGTGGACCCAGTAGTGCGTAGCGGTCGACTTTTGCACCTCGGGTTTGAGGCCCATCGCTCTTAGCTCTTTGACGAGGTAGTCGCGTACCGCCGCGTCTTCGGGGGAGCCCATGGGGTGCGGCTCCTTCGCGATGGCCCGGACGTGTTGGAGAGCGCGCGCCGACGAGAACTCCGTGGGTGGGGCCGAGACGGGGACGGGATCGGGAACCGCGCCGTAGAGCGTGGCGCTACTAATGATCCCATACGCCGCGGCGCCCGCGATGATCACAAACGTGAGCAGAGCTATCAGCGCGTTAGCACCGGATGCCAGGCCCAGCTTCTGCCTGGTGGGATGAGACATGGTCGATTTCACTTTCGTCGTTCTCTCTTTTGCGGTGACATCGCTTGAGTCGAGACCACCGTAGCTTCCTTCAGGTCCCTGGCTTCGGGACCGCTGTACTCTGGATAGCGGGCTCTGTATCCGAACAACCCACCGACGAACGCGAGAACCTCAACCGGCGCGAAGAGCACCTTCTCCACCGGCGTCAGTATCGTCCAACTCGCGATCTCACTTGCCAGCACAGCTAGCTGCAAGGGGTTTTTGGGTGCCGGCCCGATAGTCTTCCCGTCCCGCATTAGCCCGAGCACTGTCTCGAACATGATCTCCGCCTCAAGCCCCGGACGGATACCAACCAGGAAGCGTGCTTCCTCCTCGTTGCTCGGGTTCCACCAGGCGTGGGGGACTCTCGGCGGTCCGGTGGCGCTCTGGCCCGGAGTGAGTGTCAGCTCTTGACCTCCGACACGGAGGCCCAGCTTTCCCGAGACGATCTCGAAGCTCTCCTCCTGGATGCTGTGGACATGCTCTGGGATGTTGGCGCCCGGCGGGGCAGAGTAGTCGAAGCGCAGCGACCCATCTTCCGTGTCCCGGCTCGATTCGAGGATGTGAAAGGTATGCCCGAAGAAGCTGAACTCGTGTCCGATGAGCGGATTGGCTGTACCGGTTGCCTAAGAGGCTGCGCGGATAGGTCAAGGTCGGCGGGTCGGTCGGCTTTCCCAACGGTAGCGCATCCAGCCTTCTCGAAT
>CALMWA010000155.1 GCA_937873125.1 uncultured Actinomycetes bacterium
TAGAGGAACTGGTAGCCCTCGGCGGTCACGGGAGACGGGTAGGTGGCATGCAGGAGGCGCGAGAGTACGTGCTCGCGCTGGCGCGGGAGTGGAGCGCGAAGCTCGTCGTCCGGTGGGACGTTGAGGAGCTGGAGCGGCTCGGCGCGGACGGACCGCTGGCGGACGCTGGAACAGAGGTAGTCCTCTGGCGGGATCTGGAAGATTCCCGGGAAGTGGCGGGGAGGGCGGAGATCGGTATTTCGACCGCCGAGTGGGCGATAGCGGAGACCGGGAGCCTGGTACTGGAGAGCGGACCGGGAAAGGGGCGCAGCGTGACGCTGTTGCCGCCGACTTACGTGGCCGTCGTGCCGGTCGACCGGGTGCTCCGGACAGTGCCGGAGGCCATCGGGAAGTACGCCGGACAGGGAGCCGCCGGTCTGCCGGCGAACGTGTGCTTCCACACGGGACCGAGTCGGTCGGGGGATATAGAGATGTCGCTGGTGGTCGGGATGCACGGGCCGGGCGACGTTCACGTCGTGTTGGTTGGCTAGGATGAAGAATCCTCTGAAGCAAGTATGGAGTGAGGGCCGCACGGCGTTCGGGTTGTGGGCGGTGATGCCGGGATCTTTCGGGGCGGAGGTACTGGGCCGCGCGGGCGCTGACTACGTGTGCGTGGATCAGCAACACGGGCTCATCGGCTACGACGCGATGCTGCCAATGCTCCAGGCCGCCGGGGTGATGGGTTCGGCGCCGATCACGCGCGTGCTGCAAAACGACGCCGGTCTCATCGGCAAGTCATTGGATGCGGGGGCGTGGGGCGTGATCGTGCCGCTCGTAAACAGCGCCGAAGAGGCCGCACGGGCCGTCGCCGCCTGCCGGTACCCGCCGAACGGCATCCGCTCCTACGGTCCCATCCGGGCCTCCGGCGTGGTCGGCTCCGGTGATACAGAAGTTCTCGAACGCGAGGCGCTGTGCCTCGTAATGGTCGAGACGCGGCAGGCTCTCGAAAGAGTAGATGAGATCGCCGCGACGCCCGGCCTCGACGGTATCTACATCGGACCCTCGGACCTGGCTCTTTCCCTCGGCCTCGCCGCAACGCTGGAAGTTACCGAGGAAGAGCATGTAGACGCGGTGCGGCGTATCAGGGAAGCCTGCCACCGGCATGGAATCGTCGCTGGCATACATACTCCTTCGGGTGAGTGGGCGCGAAGGCACGCGGAGACCGGGTTCGATATGGTGACGGTGGCGACGGACTCGTCGCTGCTCGCGGGCGCCGCCCACGCGGAACTCGCAGAAGCCTGTGCCCGGAACGCGGCGGATAGCGCGTAAGAAACCCTGGCAGCGCGAAAAAGACCGGAGCGCTAGAGCCCCGGCCTCGATAAACGTGTTTCTTTCGGGCTTACTTGAGGAGCTTCTTAATCTTCTTCTCCAGGCTCGCGCCGCTCGCACCGGAGCTGCTGCGCTTGCCGCGCTTCTTGCTACTCGTCTTGCTACCCGACTTGCCCTTGACGGCTTTCTTTACCTCTTTCTCCAGTTTAGCCACGTTCGGCGATCCTCCTTCATCAGACAACGATTTGACTCAGATATTACTACCCCTGAGTCTGCGCCTTCAAACTGTGCGAGGGTAAGGTGGCCCTATTCGAGAAACCCCGCGAGGTAGGCTATCGCCACCAAGATAGGGAAGTCGGTCAGAGCTGGAAGGGTCGCCGGACAGGTTCTGGTGTGAACCCCATTTTCCGGACAGTACCCATAGTCAACTTCCGGCCTTCAGGGCATGTATAGCCTCGAATTCTAC
>CALMWA010000156.1 GCA_937873125.1 uncultured Actinomycetes bacterium
GAACCGCCACAGCCGGCGACAGCCAACTATAGAACCAGAATGGGGACAAAGACCCCGAACACCCTCGAAAACCTCATGTGCCTCCTTCGCAACAGAACCCAACACGATAAACGCCCGGTCGGCTCGTTCCCCGGAACCCGCCCAGTTGTCCTGGATAATATAGAGTAACGAGCCCCGACGCAAAGGTTCGAGACATCTACGATGAATACACAGCACCATGCCCACGAAAGCTTGGACCAGGATCTCGCCTGGATGCGCTCCTTTACTCCGGCCACAACCCGCGCCGCGGCCTCCCTATCTTCTCTCTTCGGCGAACGCATCCTCGTAGTCTGCCACCTGGACCTCAAGATGATCTCGTACTTCGAAGCCCTGATCGAGAAGGGCGCGGAGGTCTGGGCCTGCGCCGCCAACCCCGCCACGACCCGCGACGATGTCGCCGAACGTCTGAGTTCCATCGGCGTCCGTGTATCGGCCCGCAAGGACGTTGCGCCCGACCGCCACGCCGCATACCTGAACGCCGCCATCGAAGCCGCGCCGACTCTGCTCTCCGAGATGGGCGCGGACGCCACCGCCATCACCGGGGGAAGGCTCGAAAGCGTCCGGGGCGGCCTCGAAGCCACCGGCACCGGCATCGACCGTGTCCGGAACATTACCCTCTCCTACCCGGTCTTCGACTGGGACAACGTACCTATAAAACAGGGCCTGCACAACCGCCACCTCGTCGGCCTCATGGCCGCCACCACCTTCCTGAACGTCGCCGCTCTCTCCCTCTACGGCAAGACGGTTCTCGTGGTCGGCTACGGTCCCGTGGGGCGGGGCGTCGCCGACGCCGCCCGCTCCGGCGCCGTGGTAGAGGTGTGCGACCTCGACCCGGCCACCCGGCTCACCGCCGCCCACCTCGGCTTCGCCACCCCGGACCTCGAAGCTGGCCTCTCCCGCGCCGACGTAGTCTTTACCGCCACCGGCCGCGACGACGCACTCCCCTTCGAGAGTCTCGCCGCGTGCAAAAACGGCGCGTTCCTGGCGAACGTCGGCCACACAGCCGGCGAGCTTCCGGTGGGAGAGTTACGCAACCGCGTGACGGATACTCCGCGCCTCCACGTAGAGCGCTGCGAGGTAGACGGTAAGATCATCCATCTGCTGGCGGGAGGCGCGATGTTCAACCTCGCCGCGGGACCGGGAGACCCTTACGACACCTTCGATCTCGTAACAGCCCTGATGCTGGAGGCCACGAACTTCCTCGTCACCGAAGGCGTGGATTATCCGCCGGGCCTGCATCCACTACCGAAGAAAGTCCAGGAGCGCACCGCCAGGCTATATTTGGGAGAGACTGTGGACTGACCGCTAGTGCAAGAGCTTCTTGAGGTTCTCTTCCAGGTAGTCGGCGGTTACGGAGCCTTCGGGCGAGTAGGCGACGGCCTCCTTGCAGAGATGATAGAGGGCGAGAGTGCGGGTCGGGGAGAGGCGGCGGCTGCCGGCCTGATCCAGGACCAGACGCATCAACTCCAGCGCTACTTCGGCCTCGCTCTTCGGCTGCTCCATAGCGCGCATTATACCGGTCAGCAAGAGCCGCTATGGTAAACTCGACTGTACTTTGATCCTCGTAAGACTCAGATCCTCGATGACCGTGGAGTATCTTCTCCTCACTAAGAAAGGTGTTCGTGGGGGAGCTTAGGCAGGCTTACACTCGCTGCCCGGTCTGCCGCTACGTCTTCCGCGCGCCGTCCCCCCGTCCGTACGTGACCATCGGGCGCGAGAGCGATCTCTGCCCCAAGTTCCCCGGCCGCGTCTCCGACGCCGCGCGCCTCATCACGAACGAGCTGACCATGTGTCCGGCCTGCGCCTTCGCAACCGCCGGGACGTTCGAAGACCTGGACCTGACTTTCGACGAGCGTCACGACATCGAGGAGCGGCTGAAGGAGGACGGTCTGCTGCGCGTCTTCCGTACCAGCCCCCCGCCGTGGCTCGCTTTCCACTCGGCCGAGGTCTGCGGCAAGGACCGGGGACTGCGGGCGCGGGATCTCGGCGACCTCTGCCTGCGCGCCTCGTGGGTCTGCCGCAAAGAGCGCGAACATCCCTTCGAGAGTACGTTCCAGCTCCGGGCGATCCGGTACTTCATCCGCGCTCTTGAAGAAGATGGTCTGGTCGGCCGGGAACT
The DNA here is from genome assembly GCA_937873125.1 of uncultured Actinomycetes bacterium. Taxonomy (GTDB): domain Bacteria; phylum Actinomycetota; class Rubrobacteria; order Rubrobacterales; family Rubrobacteraceae; genus JACDDK01. The sequence goes on from CALMWA010000156.1 coordinate 2,159, forward strand.
CTCCGTGACCGCTTACCTGATCGGCGAGCTGAACCGGCGCCTCGGTAACCATCGCGAGGCTCTCAACTGGTTCGTCAACGCCGAACGCACCATCGAGGAAGAGGGCCTGGCCTGGCTGGAACGCCTCATCTCCCAGCAGAGCAAGCTCGCAAAAGAGCAGGCTGCTTAGCTACGTTTCCGGTTTTACGCCTTCTCGATGCGGTCTAGCAGATCTTTTTTGGACGCAGTCGAGTCGGGTGCGACCATATCGATACCGGCCGGAAGTTCGAGTCGCAGGTCCGTCTCGTTGTCGATGCTAAGCTCGCCACGGTCCATCAGACACTCTAGTAGGTGTCCTCCGGCGCTCCTGTCATCGGTGATGAAGTGCAGATGGTAACCCGGCACATTGAGCCCTTGAGCATAGTCCGGGAAGCGGAAGCCCACGAGGCTACCCTGAACGTCGCGTAGTTCGAAGGTGGGTTGGTTCTTCACCACCTCGACGAGCGGTGGGTATGGCTTGCGCTGCCGGGGTACGCTGCGGGTCTTAGCATAGTGGAAAAAGCCGTCCACCCGAACGGCGTGGCATACGTTAGCGTCACCGGCTATGCGATCTAGACGGTCGCAGAGATCCGCGTAGCCGACCGGTCCCGCGAGCGACTCGCTCATATCGGGTTCGAAGAAGGTGACGACGGCGAACGGGGTCTTCATCCGCTCGTCGACCTTCTGGACCTGCCCATCCGCCTTCACCTGGTAGAAGTCGCCGTCGAGCGCGATCATCTCTCCGTCCAATGCGTCGAACGTGCCAAGACCGAAATCGCCGCCGGTCCGAAGTTCCGCGAAACTGATATCTCCATCGTAGTTGGCTTCGAGCAGGGCATCGATGGTGGAAGTTTGAAACAGAGTGTGATGTGGATGTTCGTCCCCGCGAACGTCCCGTTTCTTCAGGTACTCGACGTGCAGCGCGCCTACTAAAGCGGTATCTATCGGCATGTGGTCTCCCTTGATCCCTTTCGTCTCAACTTGGTTTAGCTCGAACTAGCATATCCCTCCAAGCATCACGCCACAGCGCTCCGGCGAGGATTGACGGGCCAGATCGCTGACCGGCTAATTGATGGTCTGCTCGACGACCCGATCCCCGGCCTGCTCGTTCGGGACCCAGTAGGAGATGCCGTCTATGTACTGCGGAGCGCCGGGGTAGAGCTCGGCTTCGCCCATCCCGAGAAGGCGCATGCGGACGGCGAACCGGAAGGCGGAGACAGGGTTCATGTTGGTGTCGATATTGCGCCAGACGGCCCGCGCCGTGGCCGGCAGTCGAGGTAGCTTCGAGGGGGATGTGGACTCGGCGGCGAGCGCCTGAAGGAAGCGCTGCTGACGACCGATGCGGCCGATGTCGGCGGTCGGGTCGCCCCGGTAACGGACGTAGGCCAGGGCCTGCGGGCCGTCCAGTTCCTGGGTACCGGCCGGGATGGAGACGGGGTGGCCTTCGAGGGTGTAGGAGATGGGTTCCTCGACGTTGACGGTAATGCCGCCGAGGGCGTTCACGATCTCCTCGACCCCGCCGAAGTCCACGACGACGTAGTTGCCGATAGAGAGTCCGGTCAGACGCTCCAGGGTTTCGACGGTCAGTTCCGGGCCTCCGGTGGCGAAGGCGGCGTTGATCTTATCCTCTCCGACGCTGGGGATCTCGACGAGCGTGTCTCTTGGTACGGCGAGCATCCCGCCGCCGGCCTTCGCCACGACTATCGTGTCCGAGCGCGAGGCTTCGCCGGCGCGGGCGTCGCTGCCCAGCAGGACCGCCCGGCTCCCCCCGAACGGCAGGACCAGGTACGCGAGAACCACCACGAACAGCACGAGCAAAACCACCAAAACCGGACGCAGGAGCCCGCCTCTTCGTTCCGGCTCGCGTTCGGGTCGCCGCCCGGCTCTGTAGACCTTCATGCTCATGCCGCGATTCTATATGAAGCTCCGGCAGCAATAACGACGTTGAGATTTCTCTACCTCATTTGGACTAAACAAAGATCATCCTTATTCATGATGCGGCTCCGTGGGCCAGCAGCGAAGATATTGACACGATATACGAACGAGAGAGGAGGCGTACGATGACGGAGGAAGAGATCGCCCGGTTCGAGCTGGTACTCAGGGAGGCGGATCGCATCCGTCAGGAGATAGCCTTCGATGAAACCCTTCACGGCACGGGCGAAGGTTCTCCGAAACAGGCGCTATACGGGCTGGAGTCTCAAAATGACGCGCTGCTCCTGGCAGCCTAGCTTGTGAACTGTAACGGACCGAGGGGATACGGAGTCAAAATTACTAGAAGCCCTCTGTGCGCCGGTATCGGCAGAGCCGTCCGGAGGCGTAGAGAGTTTGGGGAGGAAGCATGAGATACCAGCAGGATTGGAGCGGCGTGCGAGTACTGGTAGCGATAGAGCCCAGGTCCTATAGAGAGGTCATCGGGTGCGCCATCGCCGGCCTGAGGCCGGATCTTGAGGTGTCCGTGGTCCAGCCGGAGGAGTTGCTCGCGGAGACGGCGCGGCTCGAACCGGAGGTCGTGATCCACAGCCGCCCCGAGGAACCGCTGGCGGGCGTCGCCACCTGGATAGGACTACCCGAAGACCCGGCGGTACCGGCGACACTCTACAGGGGAGGACATCGCTCGGAGATGCCCGGTTTCGACCTGGAGAAGCTGATCTCGGTGCTGGACGAAACCATCCTTATCACCCGAGTCGCCTAGACCAAATCGCCTGAAATAAACTGTGGGTGATCCCGGCCGCCCCGTGCTCCGTAAACATTTGCATGGAATCGGAAGCGACACGAGCGACCTTCGAACGACTGACCTCCGGGACGAAGCGCGTCCTGCTCGTGGAGGGTCACATCTGGTTCCGCGAGGCTCTGGCTTATCTTCTGAACCTGGACCCCGGCCTGATAATAGTCCAGCAGGCAGGCTCTCTCGATGAACTCCACGAAGACGCGGTGGTCTACGACGTAATTGTGGCGGACTTCGACACCCTTGGCCGTTGGAACTCGCACCAGGTTTCCAGGCTCCGGGAATGCAGCTCGCGCGCCCCGCTGCTGGCGCTTGTTGGCAGCTCAGATATCGAACAGCATCTGCGAGCCCTCGAAAGCGGCGCAGACATGCTACTCCAAAAGTCGGCGAGCGTGGCGGAGATACTGCGCTCCGTAAAGCTCCTCTCAACCTCCGATTCCGGCGCGGAGCACTCACGGCGTGGGCGTTCCTAGCTCTTAGAGTTCCACCCGCTCGTAAAGTTCCTCGAAGCGCGCTCCGGGCATCTTCCCCCCCGGCGCCGAATGCTCCCCGAGGGACGTCGGGACGCTCTGGATCTCGTACTCACCCTCACCGGTACGCCGGGCCCAGTAGAGTCCGTGCCAGTTTTGCGTCTTCATGTTCGCGGCGTTCTTGTACCGGTAGAGATCATAACCTTCGCCGGGCGAGGTCAACTCCGGCATATTCTCCGGCAATCCGTCTTCCGGTAATCCGCGCGGCGTGGACACTTCGCCTCCTCTCTCGTTCCGCAACCTAGAGGCTATCGTATCCTCTCACGGCCTCCAGTATCTCTTCCATCGAGACCTCCTTCGTAAGCACTCTCTCCGCCCCGGCGTCCACGGCGCGGGCGTGCCGTTCGGTGTCCGTGCTGTTGGTCAAGACCACGACCGGTACATCCGGCTCCGCGGCGCGCAGTTCCTTTATAAGCTCGCTGCCGTCACCATCCGGGAGGCCGAGATCTATGACGGCGACTTCGACCCCGTCAAGTTGCCCGATCCGTCTCCGACCCTCCGCGAGTGTGGAGGCCTGAACGTCGTCTTCCAACTCCGTGTTCCACTTGAATATCTTTGCCAGAGCCTGCCTGAAACCGGCGTGATCCTCAACGATCAAAACTCGTTTCATTCCTATCCTTCCCGGACGATTTAGCGTCGTGCGATACCGAATCCTCGCAGCCGGGAAATCCCGGCGCATCACGCAAACGACGTATTTTTCGCGGTTTCCGAAACAGCTATGGCCCGTGATCTCTAACCCATCCTCACCGGACGGGATGTAGGTATACTGACCGTCATGGAGAAGCTGGAGGCGAGGACTTTCGATATCGGCGAGGAGCGCGTGGCCTGGGAAGGTCTGGCGTCGGCTTGCTCACCACCCCTCCGGCGTCTGGCCGCCTTCCTGCTCGTTGGGTTCACCTTTTTCGTAGCTAGCACCACGGCAGTCGTCCTGTTCTACAACCTCTTCGGAGAGCGGGCGATCGAAGGCCAGGGAGTCGCGGTCCCCGAGCAGGCGTTCTACACCACCATGATCGTGAGCCTCGTCCTCGCACTCGGCGCGTACCTGATCTGGCTGGCGTGGAGCCTGCGCTCTTACTCCGCCTTCGCGAGCGTGCTCCTCGGCGGCGGCCTGGACCCCAAGCGGCCGACCGTCGGCGGCCTGCGCGCCTACTCCGACGAACAACTGCTCGCCCTGCGCTCCCGCTACGAGAAGTCGGGCAACGAAGAGTTGAGATCGCGCCTCACGCGCACCTTCGGCTTCCACGAGAACGATTCGTTCGTGCTCGGTCCCCTGAGCGTGCTTCCCGGAACCTTCGAGATGAACGCCCTGCGAGTCGAATGGGAGCTAAACCTCATCCTGCGCGAGGCGGAGCCGATGCCGGAGATCTCCTGGTGGACCGAGGGCCGAAACGCGCTCCTCCCCCGACGGGCCGACGAGGTCCGTAAGTTACTCTACGCCCTACGCTACACCGGCGACTCCGTGCGCGAACTCAAACGCCGCTACGGCTACCGGCCCGACCGCTGGCACACCACCGTCCCAGAAGGCAAACTCTGGGACGCCGTCCGGGACTACGAGAGCGCCCGCCGCATACAGGCCGCCCTCGGCCGCAAATCTCGCGTCGGCTAGCGAAGCTGGCAATCCTCCCTACGGCTAGCTAGAGTACCCGGATGGATGCTAGATTCGGCGCGACGGTGCCGTACACCGTCGGGGTCGAGGAGGAGTTTCAGCTCGTGGACCCCGGCTCGCGGGAGTTATCTCCGGCCGTGGACGCCGTACTCGCCGCCGGTGGCTCCGATGGGAGCGCCGGCACGGGACTCATCACCTCGGAGCTCTCCCAGTCGTGCGTTGAGATGCTCTCTCCGGTCTTTAGGACGGTCGCGGAACTCTCGGCGGCGCTTCCGGGGTTGCGCCGCGAGGTTCACCGGCTGGCGCGGGAGTGCGGGGTCGAAATCGCCTCGGCCGGTACCCATCCGTTCTCGGACCCGACGGGGCAGCCGCTGAACGAGAGCGAGCACCACCGCGCCATCGAGCAGGAGATGGGCTGGGTGGCGAGGACGCAGGCGATCTACGGCCTGCACGTCCACGTCGCCGTGCCGGACGGGGACGCGGCGATTCGGGCAGTCGGCGCTCTCTCGCGGTACGTGCCGCTCCTGATCGCGCTGTCCTCCAACTCCCCTTTCTGGCGCGGCGAGGATACCCGCCTCGCCTCCACCCGCATCAAGATCTTCGAGATATTCCCTCGCTCCGGCCTTCCGCCGGTCTTCCGCAACTGGGCGGACTTCGAGCGCCACATCGGGACGCTAGTCGCCTCCGGCAGTGTCCCAGACTACTCGTGGTGCTGGTGGGACGTGCGACCCCACCAGAGGTTCGGCACCGTGGAAGTCCGCGCCCTGGACGCCCAGACGGACGCCGTCTACACCGCGTCCCTCACGGCCCTCATCCAGTGCGTCGTCGCCACCGCCGAAGACCACGACCTTGAGAATCCGCTGCTCACGGCCGAGAACAAGTGGCGGGCGGCCCGCTTCGGCATGGACGCAACCTTCTACGACTTCACCCGTGGGCATGAGATCGAGGCCCGTGCGATGGCCCGGTCGCTCGTGGAAAAGCTGCGCGGCACCTCCCAGGATCTCGGCTGCGAAGAAGAGCTTGCGAGGATATGCGAGATCCTGGATCGCGGTACCGGCGCGGAGCTTCAGCGGGCGGCGTTCGAGGCGTCCGGCTCGCTCGAAGGGGTCGTGGATCACCTCGTGGCCGGAACCGTACCCGACTAGATTTCCTACGGCTCCTCCTGCCCGAAATTCCGGGTTTGGTTATACTGATTTCCGGTGGGAAAGGATGCGTGTCAGGCGCTAGGAGGGATCGTTCATGGCGGAAGACGCAAGAGCCAGAGGCGTAAGTCCGGGCGGCACGTACAAGACGCTCGACGAGCAGCGGGAAGTTCTCTCCCCCGCCGAGGAGAAGTTCGAACGGGCGCGGCAGACTATCGGTCTCTTTCTCGGTCCTGTCGCCTTCCTCATCATGTACTTCGCGCCGCTACCGCTGGACGCGAACCAGCAGGCGCTCGCGGCGATACTCTCGTTCACCATCGTGTACTGGCTCTCCGAAGCCATCCCGATCCCGATCACCGCCATCCTGGCTCTGGCTCTGTGCGTGCTGCTCGCCGTACCACCGATAGAATCCGGCAGCGACGACTCCGCGAGCGACATCGTCTACGGGTCGTTCGCCTCCGATACGATCTTTTTGTTCATCGGGGCGTTTATCATCGCGCAGGCTATGAGGACCCACGGCCTCGACCGCCGCTTCGCCTTCCGGGTACTATCGCTTCCTGGAGTGGCGAAGTCCACCTACGGCGTCATCATTGCCTTCGGCGCCATCGCCGCGCTCATCAGCGCGTTCATCTCCAACACCGCCACCGCCGCCATGCTGCTTCCTATCGGGCTTGGCATGATGGGTGCGCTCGGCGGTCTCGTGAGCGAGCAGTCCGACGAGGATACGGCCGACGTGAGCCGGCTGCGATTCGGGACGGCTTTGATGTTGATGATCTCCTACGGCGCCGGCGTCGGCGGATTGCTCACGCCCATTGGGACGCCACCGAACCTCATCGGCATCGAGTTCATCGAGCAGGAGACCGACGCCACGATAACGTTCTTCGGCTGGGTCCTGACGGCTCTGCCGATATGCCTGATCATGTTCGCCGCCCTGTGTGTCATCCTGATAGCCCTGAACCGTCCCGAGGTACGCCGCATCTCCGGCGCAGACCGCTACATAAACGAGCAGCGCCGGGAGATCGGCCCACTATCGCGCGGCGAGAAGAACACCTTGATCGTTTTCGGCGTCGCCGTCTCGCTCTGGGTGCTGCCCGGCGTGGTCGCTCTCCTCTTCGGCAACGAGTCGGAGATCTACGGCGCCGTCGGAGACCGGCTGGATGAGGGTACGGTAGCCATCATCGCCGCGACGCTGCTCTTCCTTCTGCCGATAGACTGGGCGCGGCGGCGCTTTACGATGAACTGGAACGAGGCCGTGCGGATCGACTGGGGCACCGTCATCCTGTTCGGGTGCGGCATCGCGCTCGGCACGCTGCTCTCGGAGACCGGCCTCGCTGAGGTTCTGGGCAAGGGTATAGCCGAGTCTTTGGGCGTCACGAGCCTGCTGGCGGTCTCGGCGGTCTCCGCGCTCATCGCCATCATCATCTCCGAGACGACCTCGAACACCGCTAGCGCGACCATCGTCGTGCCGATAGTCATCCCGATAGCCGCAGCCGCGGGACTCGACCCCGTCATACCGGCGCTCGCCGCCGTGTTCGGGGCGTCGTTCGGGTTCATGATGCCGGTCTCGACGCCACAGAACGCGGTTGTGTACGGCTCCGGTATGATCCCGATAACCAAGATGGTCCGCTCGGGTATCTCGTTCGACATCATCGGCATCATCCTGATCGTGCTGCTGATACCCGTGATGGCCCGGCTGACCGGTCTGGTGTGAGGTAGCCAGCACGGGTAAAGTTACCGGCATGGCGCCGGAACTCATTCTCGGTCCCCTTCTCCGGTATACCGGAGAGTCCGACGCGACCGTCTGGGTGGAGACGGGCGCCGCGTGCGAGGTCGAAGTCCTGGACCACCGCGCGCGCACCTTCGAAATGGAGGGCCACCACTATGCCCTCGTCCGCATCACGGACTTGGAGCCCGGCGAGACTTTCGAGTACGCTGTCACCCTCGACGGAGAAAAAGCCTGGCCGGAGGAAGATAGTCGCTTCCCGCCGCCCGTCATAAGGACCGTCGCCCCGGAGAGCAGCCTGACCCTGTCCTTCGGCTCGTGCCGCATCTCCATGCCGCACGAGCCACCCTACACGCTGCCGGGGGACGCAAGCAGCGACGGCTACGAGCGCGACGCCCTGTATGCTCTAGCTCTCCGCATGATGCGCGAGCCGCACGACACCTGGCCGGACGCGCTGCTCCTCCTGGGGGATCAAGTCTATGCCGACGAAGTCTCACCCGGCACCCGCGACTTTATCCGCTCCCGCCGCGACCCAGACACGGGTCCCGGAGAGACGGTCGCGGACTTCGAGGAGTACACCCGGCTGTACTGGGACTCGTGGAAGGACCCGGTCGTGCGGTGGCTGCTCTCAACGGTGCCTTCGGCCATGATCTTCGACGACCACGACGTTCACGACGACTGGAACACCTCCGAGGCCTGGGTGCGACAGATGCGGAAAAAATGGTGGTGGGAGGAGCGGATCGTCGGGGCGTTCATGTCTTACTGGATCTACCAGCACCTCGGCAACCTCTCGCCCCGCGAACTCGCGGAAGACGATCTCTTCGGCAAGGTCCACGAGGCGGGCGACGCGACCCGCATCCTGCGGGAGTTCGCCCACCGCGCCGACCGGGAGGTGGCCGGCACCCGCTGGAGCTACCATCGGGACTTCGGCAACGTCCGCCTCCTGATGCTCGACTCCCGCGCCGGGCGGGTGCTCGAAGAAGGCCAGCGCTCCATGATCGACGCCGAGGAGTGGACCTGGATCGAGGAGAAAGCCAACGGAGACTTCGACCACCTCCTCTTCGGCACCTCGCTCCCCCTCCTGATGGCCCCCGGCCTCCACCGGCTCGAAGCCTGGAACGAGGCCGTCTGCGCGGGCGCCTGGGGAGGCCCGGCGGCGAAGGCCGGAGAGTTCCTCCGTCAGCTAATAGACCTGGAGCACTGGTCCGCCTTCCACGACTCCTTCGAAGCCCTCGCGAACCTCCTGCGTACTGTGGCTTCCGGGGAACGGTCCGACGGAGAACCACCCGCCTCCATAGTCGTTCTCTCCGGCGACGTACACCACGGCTACCTGGCCGAGGCGGATTTCGGAGACGACGCGAAGACCCCCGTCTACCAGGCTGTCTGCTCTCCGATGAGGAATCCGCTCGGTCTACCCGAACGGCTCGCCATGCGCTTCGGCTGGTCGGGCCTTGCAAAACGCATCGGCATGGCCCTCACGCGCCTCGCCGGGGTCGAAGAGCCCTCCTTCCGGTGGCACATGAAGCACGAAGCTCCGTGGTTCGACAATCAGGTCTGCACGCTCCGGCTCGAAGGCCGGGGAGCGACGCTGGAGTTCGAGAAGACCCGTCCCGACGACCCGGAGGACCCGCAACTACACGACGTCTTCCGTTACAGGCTCGCGTAATGCGGCGGCCATGTAGACTGATCCGAGGAGGAGACCTTGACTAAACAGATCGGCGACCTGCGGCACGCGCTGAACGACCGCGACGAACTGGACCGGCGGCTGGAGGGCAAACGGCTCGCCGTGTTCCTCGACTACGATGGCGTGCTCACCCCCATCGTCGACCGTCCCGAGGACGCGGTTATCTCCGATAGCATGCGCGACGCCGTCAGCGGGCTCGCCGAGCGGTGCAACGTGTGCGTTGTCAGCGGGCGGGACCGCCCCGTCGTGCAAGAGTTGATGGGGCTCGACAACCTCATCGTCGCCGGCAGCCACGGCTTCGACATCTGGAGCCCGGACGAGGGTACGATCCAGCACGACGCGGGCGCCGGGTCCGAGGATCTCCTCAAGGAAGTCGAGACCCGTCTGAGGGAAGAGACCGAGCCATACGACGGTACTTCCATCGAGCCGAAAAAGGCTTCGGTCGCGGTCCATTACCGGCTCGTCCCGGATGAGGAGAAACCGAAGATCAAGGAGATAGTAGACCGTCTACTCGAAGAGCGGAACGACGAGCTGAAGGTAACACCCGGCAAGATGGTCTACGAGATCCAGCCGAAGATCGACTGGGACAAGGGGAAGGCCGTCCTGTACCTCCTGGAAGAGCTGGAACTGGACGGCGACGACGTCGTCCCCATGTACCTCGGCGACGACGTAACCGACGAGCACGCCTTCGAGGCTCTCGACGACCGGGGCATCGGCGTCTTCGTCGGGAGGGCGGAAGACCCGGAGGTGGAAGGCCGCACGACCTCCGCCGACTACGTCCTGTACACTGTCCCGGAGGTGGAGAAGTTCTTGGATGGGCTGGCGCGGTGACCGGCGTCGGCTGCGCGTCCGATGATGGATGTCGCGCGGGTTTTCGTCGTAGTTGCCGGCATGGACGAGCGGGGAGGATGGGGCTGGTAGATACCTGAAAATATCGTCCGGCGGCCTGTCACTGCGCGTCCGGCCGCCGCGAAGAGCAGTTGTTCGGTAGAGGAATAGGGCAGGACCAGGACTTTCGGTCTCACCCGCGGCCACGAGACAAAGGGGAATTCGGATGAGTAACTGGACGCTTTCCTACGACTACTACGACCCGGAGGAGGAGGGGCTTCGCGAGGCTATGACCTCCACTGGCAACGGCTACTTCTGCACGCGGGGCGCCACCCACTGGTCTGATGCCGACGGAACTCACTACCCCGGCACCTACGTGCACGGAGGCTTCAACCGAGAGACGACGATCATGGCCGGCCGGCCCGTCCTGAACGAAGACCTCGTCAACCTGCCCAACTGGCTCACCCTGAAGCTTCGCCTCGAAGAGGATGGCGAGCCCATAGACTTCGAAAACGTCGAGATACTCTCCTACCGCCACGAATTCGACATCCGAAACGCCGCGGTGATGCGAAAGGTGCGGCTGCGGGACAAAGAAGGCCGCGAGACGACGCTAAAGAGCCGCCGCTTCGTCAGCATGGCCGACATGCACCAGGCGGGGATAGAGTGGGAGATCACGCCGGAGAACTGGTCGGGGAAGATGGAGATCATAACGGCGCTGGACGGCCGGGTCACCAACAGCGGCGTCGCCCGCTACCAGGACCTGGCGGGCCGCCACCTGGACCCGGTCTCTCCAAGAACCTTCGGCCCCGAAGTCATCGCCCTCCTGGCGCGCACCCGTCAGTCACGCATCTACGTCGCCGAGGCCGCCCGCACCCGAGTCCACAGGGAAGACCAGATCCTCAAGGTCGAACGCGGCCTCTACCAGATGCAGGACTACATACACCAGGTCATCTCGCTCGAAGTCCAGGAGGGGACGCCCATCCGGGTCGAGAAGATGGTCGCCTTCTACACCTCGCTGGACAACGCCATAAACGAACCTCTCGCCAACGCGGGCAAGGCGGTGGCCCGCTACGGCACGTTCGCGGAGGCTTTCGAGAAGCACTCGCTGGCGTGGGATGCGCTCTGGGACTTCTGCGACATGCACATCCCGCAGGACGACCGGGTACAGCTTTTGGTCCGGCTGCACATCTCGCACATCCTCCAGGTCTGCTCGCCGCACACCGCCGACCTCGACGCGGGCGCCCCGGCGCGCGGGCTCAACGGTGAGGCCTACCGCGGCCACATCTTCTGGGACGAGCTCTACATTTACCCGTTCCTCAACTTCCGGCTGCCGCAGATAACCCGCGGGTTGCTCGTCTACCGCTACCGGAGGTTAAACGAAGCCCGCGCGGCGGCCAGGGAGGTCGGATACAAGGGTGCGATGTATCCCTGGCAGAGCGGCTCCGACGGCCAGGAAGAGACCCAGAAAGTACATCTCAACCCGAACTCCGGTAGCTGGGACCCGGACCTCAGTCACCGCCAACGGCACGTGGGCGCGGCGATCTTCTACAACATCTGGCACTACTACCAGGTTACGGGCGACCTGGAGTTCCTGCTCGACTGCGGGGCCGAGATGATGCTGGAGATAGCTCGCTTCTGGTCCTCCATCGCCCACTACAACGAAGAGCACGACCGGTACGAGATCCACGGCGTCATGGGACCGGACGAGTTCCACGAGAAATACCCCGGTTCGGAAGACGACGGTCTCAAGAACAACGCCTACACCAACGTGATGGTCGCCTGGATCTCCGAGAGCGCCCGAGAGGTTCTGAAGATGCTCCCCGAAAACCGCCGCAAGGCACTGCGCGAGAAGATCGGGCTGACGGACGACGAGGTAGAGCGGTGGAGCGAGATGAGCCGCAAGATGTTCGTGCCGTTCCACGAGGACGAAGCAGGAAACGCCGTGATCAGCCAGTTCGAGGGTTACGAGAACCTGGAGGAGCTGGACTGGGAAGCCTACCGGAAGAAGTACGACAGGATCCAGCGCCTCGACCGTATCCTGAAGGCCGAGGGCGACGACCCCGACCGCTATAAGCTCGCCAAACAGGCCGATACGCTAATGCTGTTCTTCCTCTTCCCCCAGGACGAACTCCGGCGGCTCTTCGAGCGGCTCGGCTACGAATACACCGGGGAGACCGCCCGCAACAACGTTGAGTACTACGCCCAGCGTACCTCGCACGGCTCGACTTTGAGCTTCATCGTCCACGCCGCCATCATGGCCGACATAGACCCCGAAAGCTCCTGGGAGCGGTACATGGTCGCGCTGGAGAGCGACGTGGGGGACGTGCAGGGCGGGACTACGCGGGAGGCGATCCACATGGGCGTCATGGCCGGCACGCTGGACCTGCTCCAGAGAGGGTACATGGGCAGCGAGATCCAGGACGCAACCATCTACTTCGCCCCGAAGCTGACGGATAAACTGGACGGGTTGTCGTTCCATATGCGCTTCCACCAGACGCCGATGCACGTGACGCTCAAGGGAAAGGAACTGAGCGTCAGCACCTGGGACGACGGCGCCCATCATCCCATCAAGGTGGGAGTCGGGGACGCAGTGGAGGAACTCAAAGCCGGCGACGAACACACCTTCAACATCTGAGCGCCGCACCCGAAAGATCCCGGCGCCCACAACAACGCTCCGGTCGCAACCCCGAACCCCACGCCCGGAGCGTTGTTTGTGTCGGCGCATGTTCCCGTTAAAAAGGAGTTTCCATGAGGGTGATCACTGCGAAAGACATGCAGACCGCCGCCGGTCCCGAAGACTGGTTCACCGGCGGCGTTTGGAGAGACGCTGCGCCGGCCGGTGCGCCTCCCGACGTGGCCGTCAACCGTGTCTTCTTCGAGCCCGGCGCCCGCACGCACTGGCACACCCACCCGGAAGGCCAGATCCTCTATATAGTCACCGGCGTCTGCCGAGCCGGTAAAGAAGGTGAACCGCCCGTCGAGATCGAGTCCGGGGGAGTAGTCTATTTCGCCCCCGGCGAGCGCCACTGGCACGGCGCGGCCCCCGAAAGTTACATGGTCCACGTAGCTATCAACATCGCTACCACCACCAGCGGCGGCACCGACTGGCAAGACCCTGTCACCGACGAGCAGTACGCGGACGGCTAAATCCCGGAGGATTTCGAGCTAGAAAAGGGCCAGGAATGGATCTCCCGGCCCTCCTGACCATTATGGGAAGAAGTCGCCTAACCGGTAGCGTGGCCGTCCTGTACTCTGTCCTCGGATATTGGGAGGTTCTCTTTCTGGGCGAAGGTGAAGGTAGCTTGCGGGTCGCGGGCGGAGAGACGGCCGCCTTCGACCATGGTGTAACGCAGCAGGTAGCCACCGATCAGGACGAGTACCGCCGCCAGCAGACCGCGTGTGTGGCCCTCGTGGCTCTCGCCCTCTTCCCTGCCAAGCAGCAAGAACGGGGCGATGATACCGCCAACGACCGTGCCGCCGAAGAAGAGCGGGGCGAGTTTCTTCGAGTAGAGCGGCTTGCCCCAGCGGCTCATCTTGGCAAGAGATGCAGCGAGCAGCGCAGCCTCGACAAGAATCACGCCGCGCTCCGCCTTCCGCAACGACTCCAGCGTGTCGCGCTCGCCCCAGTTGCCGAGGTGCAGGACCAGGGAGATCGCCGAGAGGCCCGTCGAGAGGGCGGAGGCCAGGAAGGTAGGTCCCATGAGGACGGCGTTGCGCGCCCACATCGGAACCGAGGTCATCGCTAGCAGGACGCCGGTGTACGCCCCGACGAAGTACCCGAACGGGAGCGCGATGATGGAGAGGAACCGGGCCGGCAACATGCCCGCGAGCTTCGCCACGAAGTTATCGCGTCCGAGGAGACCATCTCTGGCAGCCTGAGACGTGGCCGTGAGGCCACTCAAACCGCCGAAGATCATCAACGCCCAGGAGCCCATGCTCATCGCGGAGCGCCATTTCACGATGCGGAGCATGTTGTAGAAACGCTCGGGGCGGCCGAGGTCCATGATCAGAAGCACGGGGCTGAGGATCATGGTGACGAGCGTTATGTAGCGGCTGGTCCGCAGGAACGCCCGGTCCTCGTTGCCCAGGGCGCGGGCGATGGCCGAGACCACGTGGGCCCCGGCCCCGATCCCGCCGAGCCAGAAATACAACGGGACTTCCCAGGTCCAGGTGTGCTCTTTTATTGGGGGTATGTCGTAGTAGCCGCGGTCCTTGCGCTGTGGATCGGTCTCGGGATGGTGCGAGGTCTCCGGCCTTTCGGGCTTGCCATTGCGCTGCTGCGGCGTCTCCTGCCTGACTTCGGACATCTCAGCCTCCCCTCCCGAACGCGAACACGACCACCGCGCCCAATATTGCGGCGGCGGCGATGCTCGCGACGCTCGCCTGGTTGAGTTTATCCTGCGGCAGGAACGGGTGGCGGGGCAGGTTGTATGTCTCCGGCTCGTCCATGAGAATGAACTTGGAGTGGAGCCCGCCGATGCCGCCGGTGCCGCCAACCTCGGGCTTCCCGTAGACGTATGCGTTGGTGTAGCCCTTGGCCTGCAGGATCTGCACCCGCTCCTCGGCGATAGCCTCTAGCTCCTCGACCTCGCCGAACATGATGGATTTGGTCGGGCATGCCTTGGCGCAGGCGGGCTCCATGCCGTCCTTCTGGCGGTCGTAGCAGAGGGTGCATTTGAAGGCCCGGCCGTCATGCGGGATGCGGGTTATGACGCCCCAGGGGCAGGCCGTGACAC
>CALMWA010000157.1 GCA_937873125.1 uncultured Actinomycetes bacterium
GTCCTGGCAGAGCGGGCACACGTCGACGAACTCGTGCCCGTCCGGCGAGAAGCGGGTCGTGTGCTCGCCCATCAGCAACGTGCGCTCGCAGATCGCGCAGGCCCGGGCGACGGTTGCCTTCGTCACGCGCATGGGCGGTCACTATAGCCCCCGTCGATTCGTCTTCCACAGGGCGAGGGCGAGGGCGAGCCTCGCCCCTACGAGGCGGCGGCGGTCTCGCGTGCCTTGCGGGTCTCCTCGATCACCCGCTGCGCGACGTGCGTCGGGACCTCCTCGTAGCGGAGGAACGACATCGAGTAGTCGCCGCGGCCGCCCGTCATCGAGGTCAGCGACTGCGAGTAGGTGATCAGCTCGGCGAGCGGCGCCTCGGCCTTGATCGTCGTCATCCCGCCGGCGGGCTCCATCCCCTGGAGACGGCCGCGGCGGGAGTTGAGGTCGCCGTTGACGGCGCCCACCGCCTCGTCGGGCACCGTCACCTCCAGCTCCATGATCGGCTCGAGCAGCACCGGGCTCGCCTTCTGGTACGCGTCCTTGAACGCCATCGAGCCGGCGATCTTGAACGCCATCTCCGACGAGTCGACGGTGTGGTAGGAGCCGTCGACGAGCCGGACGCGGACGCCCTGCACGGGTGCGCCGGCGAGCTCGCCGTGGGCCATCGCCTCCTGGATCCCCTTGTCGACGGCCGGCCGGAACCCCTGCGGGATGACGCCGCCGACGATCTGGTCGACGAACTCGTAGCCGGTACCGCCCTCGATCGGCTCGATCACGATGTGGCAGTCGCCGAACTGGCCGCGGCCGCCCGTCTGCTTCTTGTAGCGGCCCTGGGCGCGCGCCTCCGAGCGGATCGTCTCCATGTAGGGCACGCGCGGCGGGTGCAGGTCGACGTCGACGCCGAAGCGCCGCTTCGCCCGCTCGAGCGCCACCTCGACGTGCATCTGGCTCATCCCGGAGAGGATCTCCTCGCCCGTCTGCGGGTCGCGGCGCAGCCGCAGCGTCGGGTCCTCCTCGGCGAGCCGGCGGATCGCGGTCGCCACCTTCTCCTCGTCGCCCTTCGAGCGCGGCGTGATCGCGAAGCTCATCACCGGCTCCGGGAAGCCGAAGTCGGGCGGCTCGACGTCGAGCTCGCGGTCGAGCAGCAGGTCGCCCGTCTGGACGTCCTTCAGCTTCGCGACGGCGCCGATGTCGCCCTCCCCGAACTCCTTGACGCCGGTGTGCTCCTTCCCCTGGAGCTGGAGCAGCGTCCCCATCCGCTCCTTCGCCTTCTCGCGCGTGTCGACGAGCGTCGAGTCCGCCGTGACCGAGCCGGTGACGACCCGGAAGAGGTTGATCTTGCCGGCGAACGGGTCGGCGATCGTCTTGAAGACGAAGGCGGCGGTCTGGGCGCCGTCGACGTCGATCGGCGCCCCGCGCTTGGCCGGCGAGGGGATGCCCTCGACGATCAGGTCGAGCAGCGCGTGCGTGCCGAGGTTCTTCGTCGCCACGCCACAGGCGACCGGGAACACCTCGCCGCGCGTCATCGCCGCCTTCAGCGCCGCGGCGACGTCGTGGGGGTCGAGCTCCTCGCCCTCGAGGTAGCGCTCCATCAGCGCCTCGTCGGTCTCGACGACGGCGTCGAGCAGCCGCTCGCGGTACGACCGGGCCGTCTCGGCGAGCTCGGCGGGGACCGGGCCGGGGTCGCCCTCCTTCTGCCCGTCCGGGCTCGTGTACGCGCACATGTGGAGCACGTCGACGATCCCGCTCAGCTCGTGCTCGGAGCCGATCGGGAGGTGGACGGCGACGCAGCGGGGCGAGAGCTGCGCCTGCAGCTGGCCGAGGACGCGCTCGAAGTCGGCGCGCTCGCGGTCGAGCATGTTCACGAACAGCACGCGCGGAAGGGCGAGCTCGTCCGCGAGCTTCCAGGCCCTCGTCGTGCCGACCTCGACGCCCATGACGGCGCTGACGACGAACACCGCCCCCTCGACGACGCGGAGGGAGCAGCGCACCTCGCCCTGGAAGCTCGGGTCGCCCGGGACGTCGAGCAGGTTGATCTTCCGCCCCTGCCAGCTCGTGTGGCAGAGCGAGAGCGCGATCGACATCGCCCGCTTGTGCTCGTCCTCGTCCCAGTCGCCGACCGTCGTGCCCGCCTCGATCGTCCCCAGCCGGTTCACCTCGCCCGTCTGGTAGAGGAGCGCCTCGACGAGAGACGTCTTCCCGGTGCCGCGGTGACCGACGACGGCGACGTTCCGGATCTTGGCGGGCTCGGTTCCGGCCATGGGCGCAGTGCTCCTCCTCGTGGTTGTCCGCGCGGAATCCTAGACGGCGCGTTCGGGGAAGCCGGACGGGATCAGGCGAGCTCGGCGAGGTCGCGGCGGTAGCGCCCGGCGAAACGGTGAGCGCCGCGCGCCTCGGCGTCGGCTGCCAGCCGGGCGAGCAGCGTCCGGGCGACCTCGACGTCGCCGAGAGCGGCCAGGACGGCCGACTCCGCGTAGAGCAGGGCGTTGACCGTGAAGGCCATGTCGATCCCGGCTGCCCTGCGATGCGCACGCTCGAGCAGCCGCCGCGCCTCCTCCGCCTCGCCGCGGAGCGCCCGCGCGTGCGCCTCGGCGGCGTCGAGCTCGATCTGGTCGGCGACGTCGTCGGCGTGGGCGATCGCGCGGGCGCGCGCGAGCTCCTCGAGCGCGGCGTCCGCGTCGCCGTGGCGGCAGAGGACGGTTGCCACCCGGGCGATCGCGTTGGCCAGGAACATGCTCGCGCCGGCGCCGGCCCGCTCGTGCTCGACGACCGCTTCGCGGACCGCCCGCAGCTCGCCCTCGGCGTCGCCCTCGAGCCAGGCCGCGACGCTCAGGTAGTTCCTCGTCCAGAGGATCCCGACCTCCGCGCCCGTCTCGCGGAGGAGCAGGACGTGCTCCTCGATCGCACGCTCGAGCTGCCGCCGGTCGATCTCCCCCGCCCCGTACTGCACGCGCGCCGCCGCGGCCTCGACCCCTGCGGCCAGCAGCGGCCCGCCTGCGGCGGCGTCCTCCCGCAGGCCGTCGAGCAGCCGGCGCACCTCGTCGACGTGCGCGCCGGCGAAGGCCGCCGCGATGATCACGACGTCCATCGCGTCCCGCTGCAGCGAGGCGACCCCCGCGTCACGGAAGAGCGCATATGCGCGCTCGTAGGCCGCCCGTGCCACGGCCGTGCGGCAGGCGCCCCAGGCGACCAGCCCGCGCGCCCGCACGCACCGCGCGGCGCCGACGGTGTCGCCGGCCGTGCCGACGAACGAGATCTGGGACGTCAGCGGCACCTGGAGCTTCAACTCGCGCTCGACCTCCAGCTTCAGCGTCTCGTGATCCAGGCGAACGTAAGCTCCCTGTGCCTGCACATACAAAGTGTTCAGCAGTTGCTTTAGCATCTCACCGTCTCAGATCGTAGAGCCACGCAGCCTCCCTCTCCGCTCCGGCGAGCGCGAACGGCATACAGGCGTCGAAGAGCGAGCATTTTGGACACCGGGCGTCGGCGACTGGCGGTGGAACGGTCGAAGTAAGGAGCAACCGCCGTACCTCGCGGATCGTCGTTTCCGTTAGAGAGCGCAGAGCGCCGTCGAAGGCCACTTCCCGGCGGCGACGCGAGGCGTAATGGTAGACCGCTCCCAGCGGCACGTCGCATCCCAACATCTCCTCCAGGCACATCGCTTGTGCGCAGAGTTGAATATCGTCGTGGGTGCTGCCCCGGCGGGGACCGGACTTATACTCGACCGGGTACGGGGCCTCCCCGGACCGGAACTCGACCACGTCGGCCATTCCGATAAGGCCGAGGCGTTCGGAAAACAGGGAGAGGCCGCGCTCCACCCGCACGCCGTCTTCGAGAGCGCCTTCCGGGTCGTGGGCGCGTTCGTGGACGCGTCGGCCGCGCATGGTGTAGAGGTTCTCGTCGAAGACCTTCTCGACGTGGATCAAGGCGCACTGCCTGGGACAGTACGAATGGTGCTGTAGCGCGGAGATCATCACGACCTCCGCCTCGTCCCACTCCGGCGGCGCGTTCATCATTCTACTCGAGTACTTTCGTGAGCGTTACTCCTGGAAACCCGCTGTCATCCAAAGGGCCCTCGGCGGGAGCTTCCACGTTATATTCGTCGAAGGTACGTGGGGAGCCATTCGCTTTGGGGATTTTGACCAACTCGAAGAGCTTGTGGGAGGGGGCGTTGCCGAGTTTGTTGCCGTGCGTGAAGACGTAGAGTCCTCGCGGGGCCATTAGCCCCCGGCTCGCGCTCCGGTCGAACGACCACATGTGTACCAGCGCGTTCCAGAACAGCTCCAGGTCCTCCGTCGTCACGCCAGTCTGCGTTGCTAGATGCGGTGAGAAGAAGCCGTGTCCGACGTAGAGCCCGTAGGGGATCAAGGTTTTTCGGCCCATCTCAGTCTCTTTGTCGTCTTTCTCCTCCTCTCTCGTGATAGCTACCCGCGTAATGGCGATGTCTTGCGGAAGTATTGGGTCTATAGATCTCGCGAAAGTCATCTGGACCGGACCCCTCACCTGTCCGGCGTTTATCTTGGTACTCATGACCGCGCCGAACATACGAATGTCGAAGAAGTTCTTGCACATCCAGTCCCGCGCGTCTTCTACTTGCTCTCGGGTTGCTTTCCGCTCTTTCGCTTGACTGGCAACCTTCTTTGCGAAAGTCTTTGCCTTTGCGTCCTCCTGACCGATCTCGTCCAGAACTGCGTCCCGGTCTTCTTTAGATAGTTCTCCCGAATAGACCAATTTGTACTTTTCTTCGTCGCCGGGCATCTGCACGAGCGAGAAACCGTCTGGCTGGTGCTCGGTAAAGAAATCCAGCAAGCCTGAATCTTTTATTTCCTCTTCACCCGTCTCGGAAGTCGGAATATTCAGAGCCTTATACGACTTCCGGTGCTGTGCGTTGAGTATTCCTCGATGCTCCACGTAAATGTTTAGCGCGTTCTTACGCTCTTCGGGCTCGTCCTCGCCGACCAGTGCGACGAAGTTCCTCACCTTGCGCTTGAGAGAAACGTCCGTGACGAGACCCTGAAGCGTCTCCGGATCGGTGCGCGGGAGATTACCGGCATCCGGGTCGCCATTCGGGTTGCCGTCGGTAACGTCGAAGACGAGAACGAAGTCGTGGCGCTTCGCCGGGTCGCAGTGAAGCTTCGTCGCCTGCTCGGTCATCTAGCTTTCCTCTCCATCGGAGTTTGTGTTCTTCCTGTCGCTCGCAGCTTTGATATCGGCGCGGTTCTGGGCGCGCTGGTGATAGTAGCCAAGCGCGAAGAGCCCCTGCTCACTCATGTTCAGAGTGTTGGGATAACCTGCCTTTAGAGGCTCCATAATCTCTTCGATTTTTCTTTGCAACCCTTCATAGGCACCACGATCTTTCTTCCGAACTTTAGATAGATGGTCCTGAGCATTGCTCATCAACAAGCCGATCACTTTAGACGGCGTAGTAGAAGCTGCTCCGTAGTAGCGGTCGATTACGGTAGTGTTCACTTTGCGTCCCTGAGCTCTGATTTGCACGGCTTCAAGTTGAGCCAGAAGGCGTCCACAGTTGTAGGCAGCTAGTTCAATACCCTCGAAGCTTGGCTTTTCGTTTAGGGATTTCATGTCGCTCATGGACAACCTTTCTTGTGTATCCTGTGTGGTCAAGATCAGCTTGATGAGAGCCGCGCGCTCCCTAGTAACGTGTTCCCGAGTCCCATCCTGACGTGCTGTCCCGATGACACACCGCCGGACGGCACGCGCGAGAAGATCGTTCGGTAGCAGCCCGCCGTTCAAGGCGACCCGCATCATGGCCGCAGAGACCGCTGGCTGCATCTCCTTGCTCGCATCCCGGTACGCGCTCGCTGCTAGCCGACGGATGCTCAGAGGTCCGACTTCCGATCCCGAGTAGTCCACGATCTCCTGCGCCAGAAACCAGTTCCCGAGGTTATTCTCGACCTCTGGTATGGTCGTCTCCAGCCAGTCGCGCACGGTGTTTCGCGCACTGCTCGCGGATAGCGCGAGACAGTAAAATTTCTCCGCCTCCGTTCCCGTTCGCCTTATGCCGGAAGCAGCGGAAGTCATAAGTCTTTTCACGCCCTGGGGATCAGCTTCTGGCTCGCTGACAATTCGGAGGCTCAGGCCCATCTTCCTTTTCGCCCACCATATGTATGCTACGGGTCCGACGAAGACGTGAGAATCTCTGTCGGACAGTAAGTGGTTTAGGGATTTCCCGAATCGTTCCGCCGCATCCCGAGAGATAGGCGCCGTGAGCGACTGCTGAAGTCCATAGGATCGGAACGCTGGTTGGTTCGCTGCGACCAGATAGGTGCCGGAAGACTGTCCACCTATTCCCGATAGTCCTTTGATGACCGCCGTACTTGGCAGCACTCTCTCTACCGGCCCGCGCTCACCTGAAACCAGACAATCCATTATAGGAGCGTCATTGGAAAGGTTATAATTGGCCCAGAATTCCTGAATGGAGTCCAGTTCTTCAGCAGGGATGAATCCATCAACGTCGAAGGTTAAGTTGTCTTCAGCGATAAAGCCTTGCGGCAATCTGTCGCGGTCTTCTTCAAAGTCCCAGTTGTTCAAGAAAGCTACTATGGCGTCTAGGCTTGGATGTTGTACGCTCTTCGCACACTCTTCAGCGAGGTCTACGAACAGTTCATGTCTGGTTTTTGCTCTCTCTGCTTGTGAAGGCGTCTCATGATAGCCCAGCACGTACTCACTCTTGTCTGCCAGAAGGTTCGCTCTGTTCTCTCTCGTCCGCCCCACTTGCGGAACCACTCGCGCAAGGCCCCGCTTATTGGACTTTTCTCCACCTTGAGAAATGAATTCGCCTCTGAGCGTTCCATCTAGGTTGAGGGGTATGATCCAGCGTATAGGCATCGCGGCGTACAGCGGAGGGGTAAACTCTCCTCGATCTTCCATCCGAGTAGCGTACTCGGCGAGCTTTGCAAGGATCACATCTCCCTCCTGTCGTACAGTTCCGACGGCACTTTCAAAATCCCATCCTTCAATCGGGCCTGGAAGAAGACCGGCTGGGCGTCCGCGCTTACAATCTCCTTTCCGCCGGACCCGTGCGACGCGAAGCTGACGGCGCCTTTCTCCTTCCGCTCGAAGAGGATGTCGAAGAGCATGAATCCGAGGCCGTGCTCCTCGCCCTGCTCAATAGGTTCCTCGTCGCCCTCGGGAGGTCCGAAGGCCGCGGAGAACTCCCGCGTGCCGAGGTACGGCTGTGTGAAGCATTGGCCGCGCTTGACCCTCCGGCGGAACTGGTCGCGGTACTTCGCCGGGTGGTCGGTTGTGTGTTCCTTCAGCTCGATGTCGGCGCGAACGATATACGCCACGTCGCGCAGACAGAGGGTGTGGCGCTGGGCGCGATTCTTACCATAGAAATCGTCACTGCTATCCGCATAGTAGGGGTCGCCGCTCTTTGCCCTGCTCAACGTCTGTACATGGTTCATCTCGTTGCGGAGGATGGAGTAATGCCTAATGGGCTTGAGCACTTCTATCTCGCGCACGAGCCAGCGGAACTCGGGCTTCCAGAAGATGGCTTCGAGGATGCCTCGCGCCGCGCTCGGGGTCATCACCTCGTAGCTGACTCGCTCCACCCCGAACTCTGGCCGGGTAAAGCAGGCGAAATCCCCCCACACCTTGACCTCAAGCAGTGATCCGTTGTCGCCATTCAAACGCTGCTCCTTTCCACGTTTCTTACGGTCCAATCACCAGGTCGGCGGGGTCATCTTCAAGTGAGACGCCCCGGAGATCGTCGTAGTGAGTCCTGGGCCACACTCGAATGCCGTCCGCTATTGGCTCCAGCAACCATTCCACGTCTTTCAGGTCGTGGCTGAAGAGACCGACAGTGTACGGCTGCAATCGGCGGTGGTCTCCGGATCGTAGGACGCCTTCACGCCGTATGCGTTCCATCATGCGCTTCCGGGCGTCTTCGGTCGCCGGATCCCGCTCCTCATACTCCACTATTACGGGCTCGGTCGGGGCGGCTATAAACCGGAACTCGTTAGCGACTTGCGGGTAGTCTAATCTCTCCCGCAAGTGCTGGATACCCATTGCGTCCAGTTCCTTGACCTTCCGGTAGAGACCCGAGAAGTACCGCCGGAAGGTATCGGGCTCGTTCAGATTCACGTTCTCCCGGAGCAACATCCGCGTCAACCCGACCGCGGTTGCGTACGCGCCGCCCGGCATTCCGCCCTCGCGTGGCTCGAAGACGACGACCTGCCCGAATCCCTCGACTTCCCCTTCGCGGTTGCAACGTCCGGCGGCCTGAATGATCCTGTCTAGAGGCCCCACTGCACGAAAAACCACCGGAAAGTCGAGGTCCACCCCAGCCTCGACCACCTGTGTCGATACGAGTAGGCACGGCTGTTTGTTAGTGAGCCGCTTCCGCACATCCCGTAGCACATCCCTCCGGTGCGCCCCGCACAACAGCGTCGAGAGATGCTTGACAGACCCATCCGAGAAAATTTCGATCTCATCTTCAAGTGCATCGAGTACCGACAGTGCGTCCCTACGGGAGTTGAGGACGACCAAAGCGCGGCGCTCCGGCGAACGGTCCAGAAGCTCCTGGGCGACCTCGCTC
The DNA here is from genome assembly GCA_937873125.1 of uncultured Actinomycetes bacterium. GTDB lineage: Bacteria > Actinomycetota > Rubrobacteria > Rubrobacterales > Rubrobacteraceae > JACDDK01. Next base: position 8,552 of record CALMWA010000157.1, read on the forward strand.
CAGCCGAGCGGTTCTTTCTTTATCTTGTATTCGACCCTCCGTAACTTGGCGAAGTGGCCGGTAGCCACGTCCTTTGGAACAATATCTTTGACAGAGCCGAGCGGGAAACCTTGTATGTAGCGGCTCCTCTCTTCCAGAGCGGGCTGAGTCGCGGTGCACAGCACCACGGAGACATGATAACGTCGCACTAACTCTTCCAAAACGCTCAATATCGGATTGAGGAGCCCGAGCGGGAGGGTCTGAACTTCATCGAGGACGATCACGCTCTTCACCAAATTGTGTAGCTTGCGGCATCGGCTCGTCCTATTGGCGAACAGGCTCTCGAAGAGTTGCACAGTCGTTGTAACCACGAGCGGCGCGTCCCAGTTCTGTGTCGCTAGGCGCATCCGAGTCCAAGCCTCATTCATCTGCTCGGTTCGCTTCGACCTCTCGATTTCCTCTATTCCGTCGTCAAGCCGCTCTTCTCGACGCTCTTCACTACGCCTAACCGCGCTGTGGTGTTCGAGGACAGCGTCATCTCCAAGGCTTTTGAAGATTTCCCGGTACTCCCCCGCCGTCTGATCGAGAATCGAAGTGTACGGCGCTGCCACGATGACACGGTCCATCCTGTGCCGGACGGCGTGCCAGAGCGCGAAAGATAGTCCGCTTCGGGTCTTCCCACCTCCGGTTGGCACACTCAAGCGGAAGACACCCGGCGAGGATTCCGCAGCCTCCACGCACGCCTCGTACACCTCCCGGCGCACCTCGTTCACCTTTGTCGGCTTCGTCCTAGCCTTAGAAAGCAACCGCTTTTGTTCATCTTCGAGCACCAGCCAGAGATCACCTACAACAACCTCATTCTTCCGGTGCTCGACCGCCTCCGGCTCGAAGTGCTTCTCCGTGTCTAGGAAGTCCGCGTCCACCAGCGCCGAGAAGACCATTCGGATAAAGACTTCGAGTTGATGACGATCCATCGGCGGCCTAACAACGAGGTCTCTACCGGTCGTGTCCCCGATCCCCTCCACGCTGGCCTCGGCAACAGGAAGTACCAACTCATAGGCTTTGCGAAACTCTGTGTTCTGGAGGGCCTGAGAGTACCTATCGTGATCGGGAAGCCCAGCATGGTGCCCATAGATCACCGGAACCAGCCACTCGACCGCTTCGGTGACGTTCTTTTCGGAGGCAAGCATCGCCCCGTAAATGGCGTGTGGTGTGCCCTTCGCCGGAGCCGAAGCTCCTTCGCGCTTCGCCTTCTCGCAGCGTCTCAGATAGTCCTGAAACTCCGGGTTGAACTTTCCGATGTCGTGCCAGAGTCCGGCGAGGCACGCGAGCTCGCCCGCGCCGAACTTCGCGCCGTTGCGCCGCGCCCTCACGGCAGTACGTTTCAAATGCCTCACCAAGTCATGCCAGACGCCTGCCTCGCCCGGCGTGTGAGCGTAATACTCCATCAACCCGCAACCCTTTCCCAAAACTGGATTCTAAAGAAGTATATTGAGCCCATGTCCCCGCGCAACTCATGTCTGGCTAAGTTTCCGAAGTCTAGACCTCCGTTCCAACAAGACTTCGGGAACCGATTGCTAAACGCTCAAGACCGCAAGGGGGTCTTCGCCAACAGCATGGCGAGTCAGAGTCCATGCCTCGTGTGAAAGGTTTCTCGGCCTTTAAGCCGCCACCGCGCCGTCAACCTGTTATGTTGACCGGGATGTTTAGACAGTCAGTTTAGAGTAGGCGACTACGCGCGGCTCAGAGCCTGACACGTCGATGTCCACGAACCCCACGCTCGTACCATCGGGCCTGGGCACCTCGACGGACACCATCCGGCCGCTGTCGTAGATGTGTTCGATCACACCTCTATCGCCGGGTCGCACGCCCAACTCTGGTACGGCGTCGGGTATCTCGATGGGATCTAGCTCCCTGTAAGTCTTTTCCGACGTTCTTCCCATAGTGCGATTATTGTACTGCACCCGTCTATTCGGGACGAGGGAACGACGTGCTCAAGTGCGGCAGATCGTTGGCGGGATCCAGCGCCCAGGCCGTCAAGAGCGGCGCGACGTTGCCGTTCGGACCAACACAGTCGGGTATGAGCAACTCCCACCGCCGGTAGCGTCCCCGCGGCTCCTGCTCAACGATCTCCGCCCGGTCGATCTGCTCGCGGATGAGGCGTTCGGCGGCTTCCGCGTCGCCAGGGCCCAGGCTAAATACTCTCCGCCACCCCTCGGCTTTGCCTTCGTTTTGCGGATGAGCGGGATCGAAGAGGTAACGCTCGAACTTCCGCAAGTCTATCGTCCCCTGGCGGAACCACTCGTGGTCGGGACCGCCGGGATCTTCCGGCCCCAATCCCCTTCTCCCTCTTTTTGGCTCGCTCCCGGCCACCGCTCCCTTACTACCGGCCTTGCCCCACAAGATGATACACGGCCAGCTAACCTTCCCCTGCCTCCGACGCAATCTCTACCTATGCCAATGCTGGGCTAAAAATGGCGGCTACACTCAAACTCTAAATGCACACAGCCTGTAGTGGACCTGGCGCGACCTCGGGTCCGCCTCCAGAACCGCCTGCGCTTCGGCCTGCGTCGCGTTCCAATCCTCGCCCGACCCGGAGGCCGGGTGCAGCCTGGATGAGGCTACTCTACCTAGGATCGCTCGTCTCGGGTGAGGGGTTCTCCCTCGTGTAGCGCTGGTGAAACTCGACGGGCCTTTGAGTCTCCCGACGACGCTGGCGGATGCGGATGTTCAGGAACTCGACGAAGACTGCGAAGCCCATCGCGAAGTAGATGTAGCCCTTGGAGATGTGCTGGTCGAAGCCCTCAAGGAGTAGCGTGAAGCCGATCAGGAGCAGGAAGCTCAGCGCGAGCATCTTCACGGTCGGATGGCGGTTGACGAAGTTGCTGATGGTCTCGGCGGAGATCATCATAATCGCGACCGCTATGACGACGGCAGCGATCATGACGAACAGCTCGTCCACCATCCCAACGGCGGTTATAACGGAGTCGAGCGAGAAGACAATATCGAGGATTACGATCTGCACGAGGACGCTGGCGAGGGTCGCCTTTACGCGCGCGCTACCGTGCCCCTCTTCACCCTCCAGCTTGTCGTGGATCTCGTAGGTACTCTTGCCGAGCAGGAAGAGACCCCCGACTATCAGGATTAGATCCCTGCCAGATATCTCCTGCGATAGCACCGTGAACAATGGCTCGGTGAGCCGGATGATCCAGGCGAGCGAGAACAGCAATATGATCCGCATGACCATAGCCATCCCGAGCCCCAGCCTCCGCGCGAGTGCCTGCTGGTTCTCGGGTAGCTTGTCCGCGATGATTGAGATGAAGATGACGTTGTCTATGCCGAGCACGATCTCCAGCACGAGAAGCGTGAAGAACGCTATCCAGATCTCCGGGCTAAACAAAGCTTCCACCAGCTTCACCTCGTCTTGTATTGGTTTTCGCGACCGACCCCGGAGAGGGTAACATCACTCGGCCCGATGTGCGACGGGCCGCGCTCGCGCCTCGCACTCCGGCGTGTATATCCGGGTAACTCTAGGAGACTCGCTCCATCTCCGGTCCAAAGGATGCGGCAGTGGGACGCGCGTAGTACAGACACTTCGGCCCGAGTAGCTGTTTTAACTCCGCGTGCAGGTCGGAGGAGTCCTCGACCGTTGAGATCCTCTCCTCCAGGCCGTCATTGCTCGCCACCAGAGACAATGGGCTCTCTCCCGGATGCCGCTCCAGCACCTCGAACGCCTGCTGAACCGCCGCTCGCGAGAGTCCGACGAAGGCGCCCGCGTCGAGGTACATCGGATCGGGACCGGGCTCCAGGTGCAACTCCTCAACCTCGAGTGCCATGATACGCGGCACGCCTTCTTTCACTTCCACCCGGCCCTTCACCTTCAAGACCGCGTCCTCACGCACGCAGCTCGCGCAGCTCGCGTAGACCCTTGGGAAGACGATGACCTCCGCGAGGCCGCGGGTGTCGTCCAGTTGGATCACGGCCATCATATCGCCCTTGCGCGTAGTGTTGGTCCGTACGCTCGTCGCCAAGCCCCCAACCCACACAACCGCCCCGTCCCGCAATCCGTCGAGCTCGGAGACCGTGGTATCCGTGTGCTTCTTGAGCTTGTGAAGGACCGGCCGCAGCGGGTGGTCGGAGACGTACAGCCCCAGCGTCTCCTTCTCCCACTCCAGGCTCTCGCGCCCGTCGTCCTCGATGGCCGGGAACTCCGGCTTCGGCGGCGTAAGCTCGGAGACGTCGAACATCGAGAACTGGTCCTCGCACGCCCCCTTGAGCCCCTTTGCCGAACGCTCGACGGCCTTTGCGTGGACCGCCAGCATCGCGGCCCGCGACGGTCCGAGGTTATCGAAGGCGCCGCACTTGATCAGCGATTCTAGGGTGCGCTTGTTGTACGTCCTGGAGTCCACCCGCTCGCAGAAGTCGAAGATATCGGCGAACGGTCCGCCCTCCTCGCGCGCGGCGATGATGGAGTCCACACAGCTATCTCCGACGTTCTTGACGGCGGAGAGACCGAACCGGATGGTCTCCCCGATCGCGGTGAAGCGCAGCCCGGACTCGTTTACGTCCGGGGGCAGCACCTCTATCTTCATCGCCCGCGCCTCGGCGACGTACTGCGGCACCCGGTCCTTGGTATTCATGACGCTCGACATCAGGGCGGCCATGTACGCCTCGGGGTAGTGGGCCTTGAGGTACGCGGTCTGGAACGCGAGAAACGAGTAGCAGGCGGAGTGGCTCTTGTTGAACGAGTAGCCGCCCGCCTTCTCCATCCAGTTCCACAGCTCGTCGGCGACCTGCATGGAGACCTCGTTCGCCGCGCAGCCCTGCATGAACTTGTCCTTGAGCGTGGCGAGCATCGCCGCGTTCTTCTTGCCGATGGCCTTACGCAGCGTGTCCGCCTCGCCGGGGGTGAAGCCGCCGAGGAGCTTGCTGATCTCCATAAGCTGCTCCTGGTACGCGGCCACGCCGTAGGTGGGCTCCAGAATAGGCTTTATGCGCTCGTCCGGGTACTTGACGCTCTCGGGGTCGTGCTTGCCCTTCTTGAAGTTCGGGATGTAGTCCATAGGGCCGGGCCGGTACAGGGCGTTGAGCGCCACGAGGTCATCGAAGCGGTCGGGCCGCACCTCCTGGAGCATCCGCTGCATACCGCCGGACTCGAACTGGAACACCCCGAACGTGTCGCCCCGCGCGAACATCCGCAGGGTCTTCTCGTCGTCCAGGGGAATGTTGAGGATGGCCGGCTCCTCGCCGCCGCTCCGGCGGATGGTCTCCAGTGTCTCCTCGATCACGTCGAGGTTCCTCAAGCCCAGGAAGTCGACCTTGAGTAGCCCCAATGCTTCCACGTCGCTCATCGGATGCTGGACCATCACCGAGAGCGGCTCTTCGGCGTCCGGGGCGGCGTCGCTCTTCACGCTGACCTTCTTCACCGTCTGGAGCGGCACGATGTCCGTGAGCTTCTCCTCGGAGATGACGACCCCGGCGGCGTGCGTCCCCGCGTGGCG
>CALMWA010000158.1 GCA_937873125.1 uncultured Actinomycetes bacterium
CCGGATCGCATCCTCACCCGCGAGTCGTTCGACAACGCCATCGCGGCCGGGGCGGCGACGGGCGGCTCCACGAACCTCGTTCTGCACCTGCTCGCCATCGCGCGAGAGGCCGGCATCCCGCTCGACATCGACGACTTCGACCCGGTCAGTAACCGCACCCCCATCATCGCGGATATCAAGCCCGGCGGGCGCTACACCGCCGTCGACGTAGACTGGGCCGGCGGCTCGAAGTTGCTCGGCAAGCGTCTGCTCGACGCCGGGCTGCTGGACGGCGCGCAGCTCACCGTCACCGGCAAGACTCTCGCCGAGGAGGTCGAGGACGCCGAGGAGACGCCGGGTCAGGACGTGATCGTCCCGGTCGAGACTCCGCTGCGGGAGTCGGGGGGGCTCGTGATCCTCAAGGGCAACCTCGCACCGGAGGGCTGCGTGGTGAAGGTCGCGGGCTACACGCGCCTGGAGCACACCGGCCCGGCCCGCGTCTTCGAGTCCGAGGAGGACGCTATGGAGGCGGTGCAGGCCGGCGGCATCGCACCCGAGGACGTCGTCGTGATCCGCTACGAGGGTCCGAAGGGCGGACCCGGCATGCGCGAGATGCTCGGCGTCACTGCCGCGCTCGTGGGTCAGGGTCTCGGCGAGACGGTAGCCCTCCTCACGGACGGACGCTTCTCCGGGGCGACGCGCGGCCTGATGGCTGGCCACGTGGCCCCCGAAGCCGCCCACCGAGGCCCGATAGCCGCCCTGCGCGACGGCGACACGATCACGTTCGCCATCACGAACCGGACCCTGAGCGTGGACCTAACAGACGAAGAGATCGAGGGAAGGCTCTCCGATTGGACGGAGCCGGAGCCGCGCTTTACCCAGGGCGTCATGGCGAAGTACGCGGCGCTCGTCTCTTCCGCCTCGAAGGGAGCCATCACCAGCCCGGAGAACCTGGCGAAGTAACCGGGGCACCGGCCCCGAGCGCCGGCTCAGCCGGTAGCAGAGCTGCGCACCGCCGATACTGCGTCGGACGCTATTAGTCCGGCGGAGGCGGCGTGCTCGGCGGCGACCGTCGTGTCCTCGGTGAGCACCAGCGGCACTCCCAGGTCGTCGGCCTCCTCGACGAGCTTGTGGACTTCAGCATCGCGTTCGGCGGTGGTAACGTCGCGGACGTAGATCGCGAGGATGCGGCCGGGGTGTTCGCGCACGGTCTGCAGGTAGATCTCCGGGTCTTCCTGGCCTGAGTCGCCGACGAGGACGAACGGCAGATCCGGATAAGTGCGGAGCAGGGTGCGGATGAGGCCGAGCTTGTGCGCGTGGTGCTTGCCCAGCGCGGTAAGGCTCCAGTCTTTGAGGAAGATGGGACCCGGCGGCACGTTATGCACGTTGAGGAAGTCCTCGATCACGTCGTAGATGTTCCACGGGCTGCTCGACACGTAGAACGTGGGGTTCTCGTCCCCGCCGCTCGGACCACGTCGAAGCGCCTGATAGAACGCTGACACTCCGGCGAAGGGCAGCCGCGTCCGAGCGTCGTTGAGCAGCGTAATCCAGGCCATCTTCAGGGCGTTGGTCGCGTTCGATCGCACCACCGTATCGTCGAGGTCGCTGATCACCCCGAACCTCGCCCCCCGCGGTACGAGAACCTGCCCCGTGGAGCGCACCACGCCTCCTCCGGGCGACGCTGGCGAGAGTAACTCCAACTCGACTGGATGCCAGTCATTAGTCTCCGTAATCGGCTCCCTCAGATCGAACCGCACGTCGAAGAAACCCTCCTCGTCGGCCACGGCTTCGACATTCTGCCCTGCGAACGAGGCCCGCACCCGCGCGTGAGGAACCTCGTCGCTCGCGAAGCGCCGGGCCATGTTGCCGACGTTCGTCAGTACCGAGGAGCGCTGGCCGGAGTGGGTGATGCCCCGCTCCTCCAGCACTCGGCCCCGAAGAAACAGCTCTCGCGGCGTACCGTGGCCCCGGTAGGGAAGAATCTCGAACGGGTCCAGCAGCCCGAACCTGGTCTTTATCCCCAACCTGAGCCCGTCGAAGCGTTCTTCGAGCGCGTTCGCCACCGGCGCTATCTTTCGTCCCCAACTCAACGTATCTCCCCTCTCTTCCGGTACGATCTCCGCGAAGATACTACCCTGCGGGAACCATCCCGGAACACGCCCCGAGCCGCGCTGTTGTCAACCGTCCTCGCCCGACTCGCGGGCAAAACCTACGAGCGGATGCACGAACCAGAGATAGACGGTGAGCAAGGTCGCCACCACGGCAGCGGCGCCTGCGGCCGTGGAACCGAACGTAAGATCTGAGACCAGGAAGATCGCGCCCGCCATCGCCGGCACGAGAAACGCCAGACCCGCGATGGTCAACCCGTTGGCGGTGCGAAGCCTCTCCTCGCGCAAGTTCATGCGCCACAGCATCCGATGATGGGCGGACGGCGCTATGAGGAGCACGGTAGCGGCCGCCGTGCAGACCAACGTCCCGAAGAAAATACCCTGCTGGAGCTGCGTCGTCTCGGCGAACCGCGCCGAGAACGGAACCGTCAACAAGAACGCGAAGAGCACCTGTACTCCCGGCAACACGATCCGCAACTCTTGCAGAAGCTCGATCAACTCCCGCGCCGTCCGCTCCCGCCGATCCTCCCCCGTCTCCCGCTCGACACCCTCTCCACTCCGCGGGCTCTCTGCCAACTCCGCCATGTCAGCGCCTCCGTTTAACACAGATTTAACCTATTCTATACCCGTGACGCTGTTCAGAACATCCTGATAATAGAGGCGGATGCTAAAGGGTACGGAGAAACGTTGTAGCCGGGTTGTTACGGACTGGTGAGCAGCCTCCTACTTGGGGTGGAGTACGGGGCCGCTAGCCCTGCAGGAACTTGACGCGCCGGGGTGTGAGCTGGTTGATCTCCACCTGCTCGACGCTCGACCACGGGAGAAAGACGTAACCGGGGTCGCTCCCTCCGTTCTCGCGAGCCTCCAGCAAAACTCCCGCCGGGTCGCGGTCGCAGACCAACCCCGAGACGGCGCGCCCGCCCCAGGTCGTAACCGTCACGGAGACGCCTTTCCTGAAAGCGTCAGAGACTCTTGGAGCCTGGTTGTACCAACCAGCCGGCTCCTCTTCCTGCTTCTTGATGGATTCTGTGTGCTCGTCCACGATGCCTCGTCCGGTAGCTACCCCGACGCCCCGACTCTCACACCCACGGAGGTCGGACGCCCTCCCTCGTATGTTTCTACGGACGCGGAGCGAGCCTGGATGACACCTGCGAGGGATCAGGGCAGCCCCTCCCCGACCGGAACAACGATCCCCTCGGTCAGGACGAAGCCCGGCGGGGCCGCCGCTAGCCACACGATGAAGTCAGCGACCTGCGATGGCGGCAGAGCCTGGAACTCGGAAGCTTCTCCTCCGCTCTCGCCGTGCCGGTCCTCCGGGGTCCAGGCGCCCCAGTTCGTCGCCATCGCGCCCGGATAGATGATGCACGCCCGGATACCGTGCTCACGTCCCTCGTCGGCCAGCGACTCGGTCAGGCCCGTTAGGCCGAACTTGGAGGCGCAGTAGGCGGCGGCGTTGGCCCAGCCCTTCTTCCCCGCCACGGACGATACGTTGAGGATGAGACCGGCCCCGGCCTCCCGCATGTGCGGAAACACCGCCCCCGAGAGCAAGAACGGCGCCCGCAGGTTGACGTCTAGCGTGCGGTCCCAGCCGTCCACGTCCAGGTCGGCGACCGCTCCGGGCGCATCGGTTCCCGCAGCATTGACCAGTATGTCCAGCCTCCCGAACTCCGCCACCGCGGACTCCACGGCCGCGAACGTCTGCTCTGGACTCACCAAGTCTGTCGGCAGCGAGAGCGCCCGTCCGCCGGCATCCGAGGCCTCCGCCTCGACACTCCGCAAGTCCTCCTCGCTACGAGCAACGAGGGCCACATCCGCCCCGGCCGCCGCCAGAGCGATGGCCGTTGCCTTCCCGAGCCCGCTGCTCGCCCCTGTAACCAGCGCGGCTTTGCCCCGCAAAGCCCCAACTGAAGCCTCACTCATCCCCAGCATCCCTTCCAGACGGTACCATCAACGGTCCTACGATTGCGTCCGCGCAGTATGCCGTATTCCGCTCGCCCGCGTCGTTGGGCCGCGCGAGCCAGCCTTAGTAGTAGATAGTCTGTCCGCTCTGGATGTAGTCGGGGTCGGAGATCCCGTTGTAGCTCGCCAGATACTCGGTAGTGGTCCCTAGCTGTACAGCGACCTCGGAGAGCGTATCTCCCGATGCAACGACGTACCCGCCACCGGCCGAACCCGTACCCTGCGCGGCGCTCGCCTCGTACGCGCTACTCGTCTCGGGAGACGCTGGTTCGGTGTAAGTGGTCTCAGCCGCCACGGATTCGTTGTAATCCTGCTCGGCAACGACCGGCTCTGTATAGGTGGGCTCTGCCGCAACGGGTTCGGCATAAGCAGTCTCTGGAGCGGCGGGGATGCTACCAGAGTAGGTGTAATCTACGTAGTCCACGCCGGCTTGATCCAGGCCCAGCGTCTGCGCGGCGGCCTGCGAGAGGTCCAACTCCCGGCTCCCAACGTACGGCCCGCGGTCGTTGATGGTAACCGGCACCGACTGCCCGCCGTAGCTCACGACCAATTCCGTCCCCAGCGGCAGCGTCTTGTGCGCGGCCGTGTACCCGGAGGGATCGTAGGGCTCCCCGCTGGCCGTCGGAAGCCCCTCGAAGCCGGGTCCGTACCACGAAGCGAGCGCCTCTTCGGCGTTCGCCTGATCCACGTCAACAACAGCTATGACCGCGAAAGCCAGAGCAAAAATCCACAGCGCATTGAGAAGCCTGCGTAGCACGTATCTCCCCTCGTTCAACGTCTACCTTTGGTTCAAATAAACTTCAACTACCGGGTAAGTATGCAGACTGAAAATCGAGGATCAAGAGGTCCCGAGCGTTTATCTCGGCATGGTCATCCCACCCAGTTGAACGGACCGCGCAACATCATTTGATTCTCTTCCAAAGAGACCGCATTCCGCTTATCTATGGGATATTGCGGTGTAATTATCACGGTGCGATACGGCGTCTCGATACGGCGCGACTACGAAGGCGACGAAAAATTCTGTAAAATATCCACATGATAAATCGCAGCGGGGACACTTATACGGTGGATGAGGCCAGCGCGCTGCTCGGTGTGCCGCGGCCCACGCTGTATCGTTATCTCAAGGAGTACTCCATCCCGTACCAGCGGCGGGCCGGTAGGATCTCCGTTCCGGAGGAGTCGCTGGAGCGGATACGGACGGTGCGCGAGCTGCACGACGAGGGGCTCGGTAC
>CALMWA010000159.1 GCA_937873125.1 uncultured Actinomycetes bacterium
GGCTTCCCGGCGACGACTTCGCGCGCGTGATCCGCGAGGACAAGAAGCGGAAGGGGCTTCTCTTCCTCGGCACCGAGACGGGCACCTGGGTGTCGTTCGACGACGGCGCGCACTGGCAGTCGCTGCGGCTCGACATGCCCGTCACGCCGGTGCACGGTGTCGAGGTGAAGGGTGACGACCTCGTCATCGGCACGCACGGCCGCTCCTTCTACATCCTCGACAACATCTCGGTGCTGCGCCAGGCGACGGCGGCGATGACCAGCGAGCCGCTGGTCCTGTTCGATCCGGCCGACGCGGTCCGCTCGGTCTCGCGCGGCGTGTTCGTCGACTACTACCTCAAGGACGCGGTCGACAAGGTCACGATCGAGATCCTCGACCCCGCCGGCAAGGTCATCCGGACGTTCACGGGGCCGGCGCAGCAGCCGGGACGGGCGCCGGGCTCCGGTACCCGGGTCGGACTCGCCGGCGCGGTTCACCCGGTCGCCAGGAGGACGGCGCCGGCGGCGAGGAGCAGGGCGGAGAGGACCTGTCGGGTGCGGACCGGGCTCAGTCGCCCCTGGAGGCGCGCGCCGGCGTGCCCGCCGACGACCGCGGCGGCCACGACGACGGCGCAGTCGCGGACGTCGAGGCGGCCCTGGACCGCCATGACGAGCAGCCCGGTGGCGGCGGTGATGCCGACGGTGAAGGTCGTCGTGGCGGCGGCGACCTTCACCGGCACGAGCATGACCTCGCTCTGCGCCGGTAACGGGCCGTGTCCCAGCGTGTACAGCCGCTCCACCTCCCGGTCCCATTCCTTGTTCGCGCGCTCGCTCTGCCTCCTGTACTCCCGTTCGACCTCGAAACCGGACAGTTCTCCGCCAAGAACTTCCAGCGTGGCACGGGCGTCGCCCAAGAGCGAGATCCCTGCGTGCTTGAGAGCGTCTACATCCGCGACGTTTATGTTGACGAACCGAACTTCCGGGTTCTGGAAGGCGGTCTTCGAGGCGGTGGTGAAGTCGCTCCAGCGGGTGCCGATCCCGATGACGAGGTCCGCCTCGTGGGCGGCGCGGTTCGCGGCGAACGTGCCGGTCGCACCGATGGCTCCCAGGGCGAGCGGATGGTCGTAGGGCAGCGATCCCTTCCCCGCCTGCGTCTCGCCGACCGGGATGCCGGTTTGCTCGACGAAGCGTCGCAAGGTGTCGGTCGCTTCCGAGTAGATCACTCCGCCGCCGGCCACCACGAGCGGCCGTTTCGAGCCCCGGATGGCATTCAACGCGCGTTCCAGAGCCGCCGCATCCGGTAAGGAGCGTCCGATATGCCAGACGCGGCGGCCGAGAAATTCCTCCGGGTAATCGTGGGCCTCGGCCTGCACGTCCTGCGGAAGCGCGAGGGTCACGGCTCCGGTCTCGGCCGGGTTCGTCAGGACGCGCATGGCGGCGAGAGCGGCCGAGATGAGTTGCTCGGGGCGCTGGATCCTGTCCCAGTACCTCGACACCGAACGGAAGCAATCATTGACGGATAGGCTCCCATCATGCGGCGCTTCTAACTGCTGCAACACCGGATCCGGACCGCGCGAGGCGAATATATCTCCCGGCAGGAGCAGCACGGGCAGCCGGTTTATCGTCGCCAGGGCCGCGCCGGTGACCATGTTCGTCGCGCCGGGCCCAATGGAGGAAGTGCAGGCAAAGGTCTGGAGCCGATTCTTCTGGCAGGCGTAGGCGGCGGCGGTGTGGACCATTGCCTGCTCGTTGCGGGCCTGGTAGTAGGTGAGGTCGTCTGCGTACTGTTGCAATGCCTGCCCGACGCCAGCCACGTTGCCGTGGCCGAAGATCCCGAAGCACCCCGCGAAGAAGCGCTGCTCAATCCCGTCGCGCTCCACGTACTGGTTCGCCAGGAACCGCACCAACGCCTGCGCCATCGTCAGCCGAACCGTGCTCACCGGCCCACCTCCCTCTCGTCTCTCAAACTCGTGCCCCGGAGACGATGGCAGCGGCGGCGTCTACCGCGGCGGCGACGTCCCCGTGGTGCGGGTAGAGCAGCGAGCGCCCCGCCACGAGACCCCGCACCTGCGGTATCTTCATCGCCCGCCGCCAGCCCTCGAACGTCCGCTCCGCGTCCGCGCCGGGATCTCCGCCGAGCAGCAGGGTCGGGAGCGTTGTCGCGGCCATCACCCGCTCCATCTCCGGGATCACAGGCAGCTTGAGCCACGTGTACGCTGAGGTGGTCCCGAGCGCGGAGGAGACGCCTATCGCCCGGATCGTCGGGTCCGGCTCCAGGATATTCTTAACGCCGCCGTTCTCGCGGAAGCTGGCGAACGGCTCTACCATCGCCATCAGCCCGCGGGCGGCGAGCGCGTCCACGGCCGCCGCGCAGGCGGTGATGGTCGGGAGGGTATCTCGGTCGTCGTCGGCGATGCGGAGCAACATCTTGCCGCCGTCCAGGTTCGCCGCGGCGATCCCCTCGGCGGTGTAGCCGGTGAAACGATCGTCCAGCTCGAAGAGCGCCCCCGCGAGGCCGCCCCGGTTCATCGAGCCGATGACCACCTTCTCGTCCAGAGCGCCCAGAATCGCTAGATCATCGACGATGTCCGGCGTCGCCATGATGCCGTCAACGCCGGGACGGTCGAGTGCGGTAACGATACGCTCCAGGTATTCGCCCCTATCGGCCATCGCCGTTGCGTTACCGCCAACCTTCACTATGCCACGCGCGGGGTGATCCGCCGCGAGCAGGAAGAGCGTGCCGCTTTCGCCAACGAGAGGACGTCGCTTTCGACTACTCAGGGCTTCGGCGATGGCGCCGGGCTGTGTCGCCCGCGTGTCGGTCAGGCGCTCGACGATCTCAGACACCGGCGGATTTCTCCAGCAGGCTTTCGACCTCGTTGCGGGTGGGCATGTCGTCGGCGCAGGCGAGGCGCGAGGCGACGATGGCCCCGGCGGCGTTAGCGTAGCGGATGGTCCGCTCTGGGTCCCAATCAGAGATCAAGGCGTGGCACAGAGCGCCGCCGAACGCATCCCCCGCCCCGAGCCCGTTGACAACCTCCACCTCTATGGGCGGCACCTCGAAGATCCCGTCAGCCGTCCGGGCCAGCACGCCCTTCGGGCCCTGCTTTACTATCGCAAGCTCCACGCCGCATTCCAGGAGTGCCGCCGAGGCTTCGTGCGGGTCGCGGCTCCCGACGGCCATCTCGACCTCGTCTTGGTTCCCGACCGTAACGGTCGCGTGCCGGAGCGCCTCCTGGTTGTAGCGCCGCGCGTCCTCTTGAGACCTCCACAGCGTCGGGCGGTAGTCGAGGTCGTGGACGGTGATGCCGCCGGGGAGGTTGAAGCGCGCCTCCAGGGCGGCGAGGGTTGCGCTGCGGCTCGGCTCGTCGGAGAGGCCGGTTCCGGTCGTCCAGAACAGCCGCGCGGCGGTGACGGCGCCCAGGTCCAGGTCTTCCAGGGCGAGGTTCATGTCCGGCGCTTTCGGCTCGCGGTAGAACAGGAGCGGGAAATGGTCGGGTGGGTGGATCTCACAGAAGACTATCGGCGTCCTGAGCTTCGGGTCCGTCCCGACCCAGCGGGCGTCCACCCCGAACTCCTCCAGAGCCTCCCGGATATAAGGCCCGAACCCATCGTCGCCGACCTTCGTGATGACGGCGGCGCGGTGGCACAGGCGGGCGGCGGCCACAGCGACGTTGGTGGCGCTGCCGCCCAGGGACTTGGCGAACGAGGTCACCTCGGCGAGCGTCGCCCCGATCTGCTCCGGATACAGGTCCACGCTGACCCGGCCCATCGTGATGACCTCGAAGTCCGTCACGCCTTCTCCCGGCCTTCTCCGTGCTGGATCTCCTCGGCGTCCTCCCGGAAGGCGTCGGCGAGATGCGAACCACCATTGGGGCCTCGTCTCTCCGTCTCCCTGTCCGAGCGTTCGAACTCTTCGAGTTCGGCGGTCAGCTTATCCATCTCCTCGCCGCCGGCCATCATCGTGACGACCTCCTCACGCGTAACCTCGGATTTCTCGAACGTGCCGTAGCTCTGGCCGCGGTTGAGGATGGTGAAGCGGTCGCCTATCGGGTAGGCGTGGTGGACGTTGTGGGTGATAAAGATGACGCCGAGGTTCCTCTCCTTGGCCTGCGCGATATAGCGCAACACCACCGCCGCCTCCTTCACGCCCAGCGCCGAGGTCGGCTCGTCCAGGATCAGGACCTTCGCCCCGAAATACACGGCCCGCGCTATCGCCACCGACTGCCGCTCGCCACCGGAGAGGGTGCCGACAGGCTGCGAGGGGTCGCGCACGTCTATGCCGATGCGGTGCATCTCCTCGCGCGTCACCCGGTCAGCGGTGGCTGCGTCGAAGCGTTTGAAAGGACCGCCGCCCTTCGTGGGCTCGCGGCCAAGGAAGAAGTTGCGGGAGATGCTCATCAGCGGGATCGTCGCGAGGTCCTGAAAGACGGTCGCGATGCCCCGGTCCAGAGCCTCGCGCGGTGATGTGAACTTCACCTCCTCGCCCTCCATGAGGAGCCTGCCGTCGTCGTGCTGGTGGACGCCGGAGAGGATCTTGATTAGCGTGCTCTTCCCCGCCCCGTTGTCGCCGAGTAGACACATGACCTCGCCCGCGCTGACGCGCATCGAGATGTCCTGAAGGGCGATAACCTGCCCGAAATACTTGCTTATACCCTGCGCCTCGATAAGCGGCGTGGTTGCCGAATCCGTCATCAGCGCGCCTCCGATGCCTTCTTGCGGATGTAGTTGTTGACGAGCACGGCGATCAGGAGCATCACGCCGAGGAAGACCTGGAACCAGTCGGTGTTCACGCCGGTGAAGAAGATCCCCTGGCTAACCATCCCGAAGATGAGCGCCCCGAACATCGGTCCGATCACCGACCCGTACCCGCCCGTCAGCAGCACGCCCCCGATAACCGTAGCGATAATGGCCTGGAACTCCCGCAGCGTGCCGCGCAGCACGTCGGCCGAGCCGGCGTCGAGCACCGTAATGGCCGCGAGCAGCGTCGCGGATGCGGAGGTCGCCATGAAGAGCAGTATCTTGACCCGGCGCACCGGCACGCCCACGTTGCGGGCCGCGACGGGGTCACCACCGGTGCCGAAGATCCAGTTCCCAAAAGTGGTCCGCAGCAGTATCCACGTCCCCAAGGCCCCGAGTAGCACCCACCAAAGAATAGAGACGGGTATACCGGCGACCTCCCCGCCAAAGATGCCGGCGAGGAAGCCTTCGGACTGGACGCCGGAGACCTGGGTGCGGCCCGTTATGAGCCTCGTAAAGCCTATGGTCGCGCCGCGCAGCGCAAAGAGCATCGCCAGCGTAACGATAAACGATGGCAGGCCTGTCGTGACCACCAGGTAGCCGTTTATGAACCCCACGAGGAGCGCGACCGCGAACGCCAGCAAAAGGGCCGACCACATCGGCCAACCGAACTCGGCGGTCGGCAGGGCGATCAGTATTCCGGCCGCCCCGATCATGGACCCCACGGAGAGGTCGAACTCGCCGGCGATCATGAGCATCGCCACCGGGATGACGATGATGCCGAGCTGCGCCGATACCTCCAGGTAGCTTATGGTCCCTGTAGAAGTCAGGAACCCGTCGTCCCCGGCGACCACGGCGAAGAACGCGAAGACGAGGATCGCCCCGGCGACAGCGCCCAGCTCCGGGCGGTTCAAGAGCTTCCTCAGTACGCCGGCGCTTCGCAGCCGTTCGTCGGCGGGTCGGGTAGCGGTTGCCATGGCTTTCACTCCTTTCCCGGCGTGGGGAGCGAACCGGCGGCTCGTTCCCCACGCGGAATCTCTAGCGGATGCCCTTCTTGCTCAGGTCTATCACCTGCTCGGCGTTGTCCTTCGTCACGAATGCCGGCCCGGTCAGAACCTCCGTGCTCGGAGTAACGCCGTACTGCGCGTAGTTGGTCAGAAACACGATCGGCAGATAGCCCTGGAGGTACTGTTGCTGGTCAACGGCGAAGACCAGATTCTCGTCCCGCACGGCTTCGAGCACCGAGGGCGAGAGGTCAAAGGTGGCGAGCTTGATGTCTTCGGCCTTACCACCCTCTTCGAGCGCCTTCAACGCCGGCTCCGCACCCGTCGGACCGAGCGTCAGCATCCCGTTGGCGTCCGGGTTCTGGTCTATGGCGGTCTGGATCTTGGCCTGCGCGTCCGTCGGGTCGTTCAGATCTACGGAGATAACCTTGACCGGACCACCGAGTCCCTCCTCGAAACCGTCGCAGCGCTGATCCAGGGCCGCGTTTCCGACCTCCTGGTTGATGCACAGCGCGTTGTCTACGTCCTCCTTCGCGAGCTCCTCACCCGCGCCCACGCCGGCCTCGAACTCCGTTTGCCCCACGTGCGTTAGCGCCCCGAGCTTCTCGTAGACATCGCTACCGGAGTTGAGCGTTATGACCGGGATACCGGCGTCCGTCGCCTTCTTGATCGAGTCCTGAAGGGCGTCCGGGTCCGGGACTGATATAGCCAGTCCGTCGGGCTCGGAGGCCACGGCCGCGTCTATTAGCTGGCTCATCTTGACCATGTCGAACGTATCGGGGGCGCTGTACTTCACGTCCACGCCCATGTCTTTAGATGCCTGATCCACCCCGTTCTTGACCACCGACCAGAACGGGTCGGAGGCCTGACCGTGCGTCACGACCGATATCTTTATGTCCCCGCGCCCCTTGTCCGCCGCGCCACCGCCCTGTTCGGCGCTCTCCTCGCCACCGCCGCAGCCGACCGCTACCAACAACGCCGCCAGCAGCAATACACTGGCCTTGATCTTCCCTGCCTTCTTCACCCCTGCTCCTTTCGATCCAGGCCCTTGCGGCCTCTCACCCCTAACACCATCCTGGTCCCCACACGACCGGATTCAGCCCATCACCTCTTCCAGAAAAGCGAGGCTCTTCCCAACATCCACCGACGGACCATCTTTGGCGTCGGGCTCGGCGACGAGCATGACGTCTTGCTCCAGCACGAACCAGCCTCTGTATCCCGTTCCCTGCAACAACTCTAACACCCCGCGGAGATCCACGTCACCCTCGCCTAGAGGCCGGTACATCTCCTGCCGCACAGCCTCCTCGTAACCGACCTCCCCGGAGACAACCCGGCCCGCGAGCCGCCGGTCAACGTCCTTGAGATGGACGTGCCGCACCCGTTCCGCCGCCGCACGGGCGATCTCCATAGGCTCACCGCCGCCGACCATCACGTGTCCCGTGTCCAGACACAACCCAGTCTCGCAGCCTTCGAGGAAACGTTGGATCTGATGCGGTTTCTCTATAGCAGTACCGTAGTGCGGATGCATCACGACGCGAAGATCATGCTTCGCCCCGATCTCCTCGACCAACGCCAGCGAGGCAAATAGCTCGTCCCACTCGGCATCGTCCAGATCTACGCTCTCCTCGTAGTCATCCAGGCCCGTCGAGGCGGCGAGGACCATCACCCCTCCGCCGGCCGCCGCGAACAGCTTCGCCTGCCGCTCCACCGACTCCAACTCCGCCGCCCGAATTTCGGGCCGATGCAATACAACCGGCACGAAGCCTCCCACGAGACCGAGGCCGTGACGCCGCAGGAGATCGGCCGCATCTTCCGGCCGCTGGGGCAGGAAACCGTCGGGGCCGGCCTCGACCGCGCTGATGCCGAGGGCCGCCGCCTCGCGCAGCACACGCTCGGCGTCTATCTGGTAGCCCCATCCGGGTAGCTCGCACACGCCCCAGGAGATCGGGGCTCCCGCCACCCGCAGGTCCGCACTCATCCGATCTCCGAGAGCTTCACCGGGCGGCCCTCGGCGAGCGAGCGGTCCGCCGCCATCGCTATCCGAAGCGCCTCCAGCGCGTCCCTCGCCGTGCAGGGGTTCTCCACCTCTCCACCGACGAGCCGGACGAAATGCTCCAACTCGGCGCGGTACGCCTCCTCGAAGCGTACCTGAAAGTTCGGGTACATCGGTCCACCGGGCGCGGCCACACCGGGCTCCACGGAGCGGAGCGGCGTGCGGTCGTCCACGCCGACGGCGACGCTGTCGCCGGAACCGAAGACCTCGGCGCGCACGTCGTAGCCGAGTGGATCGTGCCGGCCGCCGGTCAGGACTGCGACCACCCCATCTTTCATCCGGATCATGGCCGCCGAAGTGTCCACGTCGCCGTATTTCGCGAACACGTCGAACTTCCGCACGCTTCCGGCGGCGTAGACTTCCTCGACCTCGCCACCCGTCAGCCAACGCAGGACGTCGAAGTCGTGGATGTGCAGATCCCGGAAGATGCCGCCGGAGGTTGGAATGTAACCCTCGTGCGGTGGTTCGGGATCGTGGGTGGCGAGCCTTAACGAGTAGATCGTCCCGAGCGTCCCATCATCTATGAGCCGTTTCGCCGCGACGTACCCGGTGTCGAAGCGCCGCTGGAAGCCGATCTGAAGCACCGCCCCCGAAGACTCTACCCTCTCCACGATCTCGACGGTCTCCTCGTAGCCTAAAGCAACCGGCTTCTCGCAGAACGCCGGTATCCCCGCGCCAACGGCGGCCCGGATCAGCTCTGCGTGCGCCGAGGTCGAGGCGGCTATCACCACCGCGTCGAGCCCGTCATCGAGCACTTCTTCTATGGTGCCGTAACCGCCGCCCAGATCTATGGCGAGCGTCTTCGCGCGGGCCGCGTCCACATCCCCGACGACCACCTCCTCTACCCGAGGATGCCCCGCGAGCGTCCGACCGTGCAGCGCCCCGATCCTACCAGCCCCGAGCAGACCAACCCTCATGCGAACCTCACCCACGATACCGTTTCGATCATCTTCCTCACCCTATTTTGGAATGTTCCAAACCCCTTGCAGCATTATTGTCAGAGGCTGAAGCCCGTGTCAAACCGCCGAGGATTCGACTCTGATCAGAGGATTTACTAGACGTCGGTTTCGTCGAGAAGGAGCGCCGCGTCCCGGTCTAGTAGGAAGGTAACATCCGGGTGTTGGCTCAGGATGGAAGCGGGTACTTCTTCGGTTACGGTGCCTTCGGTCGCGGCCTTTACGGCGCGGGCCTTGTTGGAGCCGGAGGCGAGTAGTAGGGCCTGACGGCACTCGAAGATGGTCTGCATACCGACCGTTATCGCCCGCTCCGGAGCACACTTTTCCTCGAAGTCGGCGGCGTTCACGAGCCGCGTGCTCTCGGCGAGGCGCACGACGCGGGTGCGGGAATCGAAGGGCGCGCCGGGCTCGTTAAATCCGATATGTCCGTTACGCCCGATCCCGAGTACGCAAAGGTCCACGCCACCGGCTTCGCGCATGGCCGCCTCGTACCGCTGGCACTCTGCCTCGGGATCTGGTGCAGCCCCCTCGGGGACGTGGACCTTCGCCGGGTCGGCGTTCACCAGGTCGTAGAAGTTGGTCTTCATGTAGACGTGATAGCTGGCGGGGTGGTCCGAGGCGAGACCCAGGTACTCGTCTAGGTTGAAGAACGTTGCGTTGCTGAATGAGAGTCCTTCTCTCTCCTGCAGTTCGACCAGCCGACGGTACATCCCGAGCGGGGTCGTTCCGGTCGGGATCAGGAAGACCGCATCAGGCTGCGCCCGGAGCTTCTGCGCAACGATCTCCGCGGCGGCATCGCTCATCGCCTCGTAGTCTGGAAGCACGCGAACGTCCATCGGCTACCTCATCGCCATGCGCCGGTAGGTATGCCGCCGCCCGCGGATGGCGAGCGACGCAGCGAGCACGTTCATGGGATCTGCGAGGCCGGACAACCCCGCGTCACCGAGGTGCAGCACGTCCGCGCCACAACGCTTGGCGGAGAGCGAGATCCGACGAACCGTATCGGCGTCCGATCCTTCCTGCGACGTCCCGACAGCCGCCACCACGAGCGCGCCTGCTGCGCGCGCCACGTTCACCAGTCCGGCAACGACGGTCTCGCGGCTACCGGGCACGGTGCCGGGGGCCGGGAGCAGAACGCCGTCCGCGGCTTCGGCCAGCCGGGCCAGTTCAGGCTCTTCGACCAGACCGCGCCCGCCGCTGCCGTGCATCTTGCCGGCGAAGACGGGCGTGTCCGGCAGGACGTCCCGCGTCCGTTCCACGGCGGCGGCCATGTCCTGCGCATCAACCTCCGCGTCCGGGTTGGCAGTAACGACGATGAAGTCCGCGGCGCTCAAACGCTGGAGGTTCTCCGGGTCGGCACGGCGGTGCGGCGCGACGTCCGGCGAGGGCTCTACGTTCACGCCCACCGGCCGGCCGAGGCGGGCTTTTATGCCGGCGAGGTCTTCGCCAGCGAACATGTTGAGCAGCACGAGATCCGCGCCGAAGGCTACGGCGACGGCGGCGTTGGAGACACCATCTACCAGTGGGGCCGAAGGCCACAACACCTCGCACATTACGGTTCGGCCTTCGGAGCGGCGGATGGACTCCAGCAGCGCGACGCCGTCCATGTGGTAAAAGTCGCCGGGGCCGCAGTCCAGGATGCGTTTCACTCCGCTACGACGCGACCTCGAAGAGTGGGTCCCCAGCGCGGACTTCGCCCGTTGTGGTGTTGCGGATCGGGTACTCGTCCGCGTTGGTGATGACGACCGGGGTGACGGGGTCGTAGCCCGCCGCCCGAATAGCTTCGAGGTCGTAGTGGACTATGGGCTGGCCGGCTTCGATCCGGTCTCCTTCGGTAGCGATCCGCTCGAAGCCCGCTCCCCGCATCTCGATGGTGTCGAGGCCGAGGTGGACGATCATCTCGACCCCCTCGTCGGTGGCGATGCCGAAGGCGTGTCCGCCCTCGAAGAGCTTCACCAGCGTGCCGGAGACCGGGGCTACCGCTTCACCGCTCGCGTCCGGGACGACGGCGACTCCCTCACCGGCCATGCCCTCGGCGAAGACCTCGTCTGGGACCTCCGAGAGCGGGACGGAGCGGCCGGAGATCGGGGCGAGAATCTGCACTATCTGTCTCCCTTCAAAAGGCGGTTTATCCGCGCGGCTATGCGGTCGGACTGGGTGCCCATAACCACCTGGGCGACCCGGCCCCGCTTCACCACGCCGGACGCGCCGAGCTGCTTCAGGCGGGCGTCGTCGATGCGCTCCGGGTCGTCCACGAACAGCCGCAGCCGCGTGATGCAACCCTCTACACTCTCGACATTGCTGTTGCCGCCTAAAGCTTCGAGGACATTCTCGGCCAGCACGTCGTCGCGGTCACGCTCCGCGGTCGCGGTTGCGCCGACGGACGCTCCCGAACGCTCGCCTTCGCGCTCGGCTTCACGTTCGGCCTCGCGGGCGGCTTCGCGTTCCTCTTCGTCTCCGGGGGTTGCGCCGGTGGCCGCGCCCGCAGCGGGACCACGTTGGCTCTCCGGGAGGATCCAGTCGGAGGCCAGCCCGGTCGAAGACTCGCCGCGTCCCGGAGT